>NZ_JBQLZL010000111.1:67182-107479 GCF_052168255.1 Almyronema sp.
CCCACCGGAACCGCCCGTCCCTGCTCAACCACCCATCCTCCCACCTAACAATACGCCCCCTGCGGCAGTCCCCGAACCGGGCATAGTCTTAGCCTTGCTAATGTCAAGTATTTTGAGCATTCGGTCACTGCGGCGGGCTTCGTCTTCTAAGATTTGAGATAGAGCGGTAGCCACTAGATTTGAGCCACTTAAACGGCTGAAAACCGCTGACAACCCCCTTTCCTTTTGTCCTCAGCCTTCCGCCTTTGGCTATCCCTGGGAGCCTCTACTCACCTCATAGACTCAATTTAGGAGCCAGTTTGATGCCGAGTTTCTCAGGCCGTCTCTGTCAGCAGGTCGGGCTAGCGTGTAGCGTTTTGCTCGTAGCCGACAGGGTGGCGCTGGCCCAATCGCTTGTAGCAGAACCAGGGGCGACTGAGACTCAGGTGCAGCAATCGGCAAATCAATTTGAGATTACAGGCGGTATCCGCTCGGCGGATGGGGCTAATTTGTTCCACAGTTTCCGTCAGTTTGGCCTGACTGCGGGACAGGTAGCTAATTTTATTTCTCCGGCTGAGGTCAGCAACATTATTGGTCGTGTTAGTGGCGGGCAGGCGTCTTATATTGATGGGCTGCTACAGGTGAGCGGCAGTCAAGCCAATTTATTTTTGCTCAATCCCGCAGGCATTCTCTTGGGGTCTGAAGCACGACTTAATCTAGGGGGTGATTTTACCGCTACAACGGCAACGGGGCTGAGCATTGGCGATCGCACCTTTAGCGCTTTGGGGGAAAACAACTACGCGGCGCTGGTAGGCGAGCCGACTGGATTTATTTTTGACGGGGCGAATCCGGGGGCGATCGCCAATGCGGGTAATTTAGCTGTAGCTACGGGGCGATCGCTATCCCTGATCGGCGGCGCTGTTGCTAATACGGGAACGCTGACGGCTAGCGAGGGTAGTCTGCTGGTTGCCGCCGTGCCGGGAGAAAGCTGGGTGCGGATCAGCCATCCACAGATGTTGTTGAGTCTGGAGGTAACGCCGCTAGCGACGACGAATAGCGTCGTTACGCCTACGTTTCAACCGCTTGCTTTACCCGCTTTGCTGACGGGGGCAGGGGCGGCTGGAGCAACCGGGCTGAGCGTCAATGCTGATGGCAGCGTTAGCTTAGTCAGCCAACCCGGTGCGATCGCCGCCACAACGGGCACGACCCTGGTTGCAGGTCGCTTAGATGCCGTAGGGGCAACCGGAGGGCAGATTGCTGTGGTAGGCGATCGCGTTGCTGTCCTCAACAGTACGCTTGATGTTTCGGGTGACAAGGGCGGCGGCACCCTGCGGGTAGGCGGTGACTATCTAGGGCAAGGCCGTTTGCCCAGCGCCACCCAAACCTACATCAGCGCTAATGCTCGTTTGCTGGCTAACGCAGGTTTACAAGGCCGGGGCGGACAGGTCATTGTCTGGGCTGACGAAACGGCTCAGTTTTCGGGGGCGATCGCAGCGAATGGGGGCAGCCAAGCGGGGGATGGCGGCTTGGTGGAAGTTTCAGGTAAAAATCAGTTGGTCTTTCGCGGCACGGTCGAGACGGCGGCGGCGAATGGCACAGCCGGGACGTTGCTGCTAGATCCCGATACCCTCACGATTGTTGACACCGCCGACGGCACAGGCAGCCTCGACGATGAACTGACCCCCGGTGCTGACGACGACCTCTTGGCCGCAGTCCCCAATGACGGGGCAAATACAATTTCAGTGGGGCAGCTAGCAGCGTTTGGCGGCAACGCCCAGATCGTCCTGCAAGCCAACAACGGCATTACAATCGCCGATCTTGCCAGCGACCTGCTCCATCTCAATATCGCCGGAGTCGCTAATGGCTCGATTACTTTTATTGCCGATGCCGACAATGACGGTGTTGGTAATTTCTCCATGAATCCTAGCGATACGATTCGCACCAACGGCGGCGCTGTGATTATTCGCGGCGTTGATATTCGAGTGGGGGATATTCAAACTGACTTTGGCGCACCGACGGGCAATGTCGATATTCGCGGTGCGTCTCTGCGAATTGGTCGCATTGATAGCGGTGATGTCACGGTTGATGGTGGCCGTATTGAGCTAGTAGCCACCGCAGGAAACATTGTGGTTGATAGCTTAGAAGCTGGCCCAGGGGGACTGAGGGTTGAAGCCGCAGGGTTGTTTCAGGCGATTAGCAGCGATTTAGAATTTTTCAATGCGCCTTCTGGTAGCGATTTGGGCAGCGTTCCCGTTAGTGTCTTGGTTCGCTCTACGGCTACAACGCCGGGACAGTTAGTTATTTTGCACAACGGCGTTACCACGGCCACGCTGAACGAGCAAATTGTGATTGATGGCAATGGCGCTGCCTTTGTTTTTGGCCCCACCATCAATAATCCCAGCGACCCTGGGCAGCTAGGGGCAAGCGCTAGCTACACGCCGCTGGTGTTTGATAGTGCAGACTTCCCGACCACGGTTAGCGGTACGGTGGGGGCGATCGCCATTGGGGCAGGCAGTGACGCTACGCTGGTAACTTCGCTGCAAAATCAGCCTTTTGTGCCGGAGCCGGAGCCGTCTTTTACGGGGTTTGATACTGCTAGCCTGGATCAGCTAGAGCGCGAACAAGATAGCCCGGTTGCGGCTAGCCGCTCTGTTGATGCCGCCCTTGAGCCGCAAGAGACGACCGACGAAACAACCTGTACGGCTCAGCAGCTAGTCACCAATGCCGAGGGGCTACCTGAGCTACGCGCCGCCTGCCCTGAAGGCGAAGCCTCAGAAGAGG
Source organism: Almyronema sp. (assembly GCF_052168255.1). Classification (NCBI taxonomy): domain Bacteria; kingdom Bacillati; phylum Cyanobacteriota; class Cyanophyceae; order Nodosilineales; family Nodosilineaceae; genus Almyronema; species Almyronema sp. Next base: position 69,943 of record NZ_JBQLZL010000111.1, read on the forward strand.
CAGCGGGTTCTGAGTAGCTATGCGTCTCAAACGGCTCAAACTGGCTCTGCTGAGTGGCGTGCTGGCTCTTTGGCTAATCAGCCAGCCCTTATCGCCAACGGCGGCGGCTCTGAAGGGTCATTTTGCCGCTAGCGACGCCACGCCGACTCGAATTACTGCTTTTCAATTAGCGCCGCAGATGACGCCCAGCCCCCTATTGGCGCAAACTCCTGAAGCTGAATTTTTATTTCATCAGGGCATTGAACAGTATCAGGCCAATCGTTTTCCAGAGGCGATCGCCGCTTGGCAAAGCGCCCTCGAACAGTACCAGCAAGCTCACAATATCGAACGGGTGGGTCTTGTCTCAAATGCGATCGCGGCTGCTTATCTGCAACTGAGTCAATATGCTGCCGCTATTACCTGGGCTGAGCAAGCCCTGGCGATCGCTGAAGCTCAAAATAACCGGGTCGCTCAGGCTCAAGCACTGGGCAACTTGGGCATCGCCTACCGCGATCAAGGGCGCTATTGGCAGGCGATCGAAACTTACCAGCGATCTTTAGAACAGGTACAAACAGGTACTGCTGCCGAGGCGCAGCTACTAGGGCTTTTAAGCAATGCCTACAGCGCCTTGGGCGATTATGAACGGGCGATCCCGCTGCAAACTCGCAGCCTCAACCTAGCCCGCAGTTTGGGCAATGAGGCGTTGGCAGCCGTTGCCCTGCGCAATTTGGGGGCGCTCAATACCACCGTAGGCAACTATGCCGCAGCCTTAGAGCATTATCAGGCCAGTTTGCACCTGGCTGAACTGGCCCGCGATCGCCCTGGTATCGCTTACACCCTGCAAAATTTGGGGGTTGTCTACCACTCGCTGGACAACATCCCTCAAGCCATCACCTACTACCAACAAAGCCTTGCGCTTGCCCGCGCCGTATCCCAGTCGCAGCTTGAAGCCGCCGCGCTGAGCAATCTCGGTATTGCCTACGAAGACTTAGACGACTACGCGCAAGCGATCGCTATGCACCGCGAAAGCTTAGCGATCGCCCAAGCCAGTACCGACCCGCAAGCGATCGCCACTTCGCTTAACAACCTGGGTCATGCCCTACTCGGCGCTAACCGCTTAGACGAAGCCCAAGCCACGCTGCAACAGGCGATTGAAATTTTGGCCGATCTGCGTCAGAACCTCAGCGATCTTTATACCCTTTCGGTTTTCGATACCCAGGTGCATACCTATAACTTGTTGCAGCAGGTTCTCGTTGCCCAAGCCGACTATTCTCAGGCGCTAGAGGTTGCTGAGCAAGGCCGCACGCGGGCGTTGATTAATCTGGTGGCTAGCCAGCAGGCTAACGCGCCTTTGCCAGCATCACCTGCGATCGCCGATATGCAGGCGTTAGCACAACAATTGCACAGCACCTTAGTCGAATATTCCACCGTGCCCAATGACGCCTTTAAGTTTCAGGTTCAAGGCAAACGGCGCGGCCAAACGGCGCGACTTTTCATTTGGGTAATTCAGCCGACCGGAGCAGTCTACTTTCGGCAGTTGGCGGTTGACACGCTAGAGCAGCCGCTCGAAAGCCTGATTGCTCAAAGTCGTAGCCATAGCGGGCGAGGGTTGCGGCGCAGCATCCGAGTAGAGCCTGACACAGCGGCTGAGACACCCCAGGGGCTACAGGCGCTTTATCAGGTTTTGATTACCCCTATTCAAGACTTGCTACCCTCAGATCCCAAGGCTCAGGTTATTTTTATTCCTCATGAAACCTTGTTTTGGGTGCCTTTTGCAGCTCTGCAAACCCCGGATCAAACGTATCTGATTGATCATCACACCCTATCGATTGCCCCTTCTATTCAGCTATTGGGTCTAACGCACTCAGCCTCGCCAGCTCCAGCCCTTTCAGCCCGCGATCGCGCCTTAGTCGTGGGCAACCCGACAATGCCCAGCTTGGCGCTGTCTCCGGGTGAACCGCCCCAACCCTTGCCCCCTTTACCAGGGGCGGAGCAAGAAGCGCTGACTATTGCTCAGCTTTTTCAAACCAGGCTTTTTCGCGGTGCAGCGGCCACCGAGACGGCGATCGCTGCTCAAATGCCCCACGCCCGCCTGATTCATCTGGCAACCCACGGTCTGCTAGATTTAGACCTGCCCTCGTCAGGGGAGTTGGCTCAATTACACATTCCAGGGGCGATCGCCTTGGCTCCTACGGCTGAGGCCGATGGCTGGCTTACCGCCACCGAAATCGCTAGCCTGGATCTCAGCGCTGACCTAGTTGTGCTGAGTGCTTGCGACACTGGCTTAGGCGAGATCACAGGAGACGGGATTTTAGGCTTATCGCGATCGCTCTTAGGGGCAGGTGCTAAAAGTACGGTGGTTTCCCTCTGGGCGGTGCCCGATACGCCAACGGCTGAGCTAATGACGACCTTTTATCAAGCGTTACTCACAGGTCAGGGTAAAGCTCAAGCTCTGCGCCAAGCCCTGCTTAAAACAAAGGCTCACTATCCCAATCCCAGCGATTGGGCAGCCTTTATTTTAATTGGCCATCCCAATTGAGCATCCTTTCTTCTACTGAGCACCGCTTGGTGATACTCTGTAATGTGGCACTTTAGAACGTAAGACAATCTTAAGAAAGTCGCTAGAACAGCTAGTCACGAGATAGGCGCAAGCATGGTCACCACTGCAGAGAAGACAAATACTGGCTCCATCGTTCAGATTATTGGTCCCGTTGTGGATGCTGAGTTCCCCAGCGGGCAGCTGCCACAAATCTATAACGCCCTCAGAATTACGGGCAAGAACGAAATTGGACAGGACGTATCCGTTACATGTGAAGTACAGCAGCTCCTGGGAGATTCTCAGGTGCGAGCCGTTGCCATGAGTTCGACTGATGGCTTGGTTCGGGGCATGGAGGTTATTGATACGGGTGCTCCTATTTCGGTTCCGGTTGGCAAAGTCACGCTGGGTCGTATTTTTAACGTTCTGGGTGAGCCAATTGACGAAAAAGGCCCGGTTGAAAGTGCAGAAACCTCTCCTATTCACCGAGATGCGCCTAAGCTAGTTGAGCTTGAAACCAAACCGGCTGTTTTTGAAACCGGAATTAAGGTTATCGACCTGCTAGCTCCCTATCGTCGAGGCGGTAAAATTGGCCTGTTCGGCGGTGCTGGTGTGGGTAAAACCGTTCTGATTCAAGAGCTAATCAACAACATCGCTAAAGAACACGGTGGCGTTTCGGTATTTGGCGGCGTAGGTGAGCGCACCCGCGAAGGCAACGACCTTTACAACGAATTCATCGAGTCTAAGGTTATTAACGAAGAAAACCTCAGCGAGTCTAAGGTTGCTCTGGTTTATGGTCAGATGAATGAGCCGCCTGGGGCACGGATGCGAGTAGCTCTCTCAGCGCTAACCATGGCTGAGTATTTCCGCGATACCAACAAGCAAGATGTGTTGCTGTTTATCGACAACATCTTCCGTTTTGTGCAAGCGGGTTCTGAAGTTTCAGCGCTGCTAGGCCGGATGCCTTCAGCGGTTGGCTATCAGCCCACTCTCGGCACCGAAATGGGAACGCTGCAAGAGCGAATTACTTCAACGCTAGAAGGTTCAATTACCTCCATTCAGGCAGTTTACGTTCCTGCTGACGACCTGACAGATCCGGCTCCGGCCACTACTTTTGCTCACCTAGACGCCACCACGGTACTGTCTCGCGGGTTGGCTTCTAAAGGGATTTACCCAGCGGTTGACCCGCTAGATTCTACCTCTACCATGCTGCAGCCCGACATTGTCGGTGAAAAGCATTACCGAACCGCTCGTGCCGTACAGTCTACGCTACAGCGCTACAAGGAATTGCAAGATATTATTGCCATTCTGGGTCTAGATGAACTTTCTGAAGACGACCGGGTTATCGTAGCGCGGGCACGGAAGATTGAAAAATTTCTCTCTCAGCCTTTCTTCGTGGCTGAAGTCTTTACGGGCTTAGCGGGTCAGTATGTGAAGCTAGAAGACACCATCAAGGCTTTCAACATGATTCTAGATGGTGAGTTGGATGATATTCCTGAGCAAGCTTTCTACCTCAAGGGCGGCATTGATCAGGTACTGGAAACAGCCGAGAAAATGAAGTCTGAAGGCTAATAAACCTTGTCTTTAATACGTTAAAGATCTGGCATTGCCGGGGTTTGGCAGGCCAAACCCCGGCAACAGGGTTAAGACAACATTTGAGGATTAGAGCAAAATTATGCCATTAACGGTTCGGGTAATTGCTCCCGACAAGACAGTTTGGGACTCTGAAGCGGAAGAAGTCATTTTGCCCAGCACCACAGGTCAACTGGGGATTTTGGGTGGGCACGCGCCGTTGCTTTCGGCCTTAGATGTAGGCGTGATGCGGGTTCGGGCTGAGAAAGACTGGGTGGCGATCGCGCTGATGGGCGGTTTCGCTGAAGTAGAAAATGACGAAGTTACCATCTTAGTCAACGGGGCTGAACGCGGCGACAGCATCAACAAAAGCGATGCTCAAGCGGCCTTTAAAAAAGCTCAAGAGCGCTTAGAAAAGGTTTCTGACGAAGATCGCCAAGACAAAATTAGAGCCGCTCAAGCTCTTAAGCGGGCAAGAGCCCGGTTGCAGGCAGCGGGCGGCATGATCTAACGACTTGTTGCGGGGGGATTGAAAAGCCTCCCTTGATAGAGTCAGCAAAAATATAGGGGTTTGGCATGCCAAACCCCTATTACATGTTTAGGCATATTTATAAGTCGGCTGCCATCACGAACTACCTGTAAAGGCAACCTCTGGAAATTTAGATTGAGCCTCAGACATGGGCCTATTCTTGCCTTCTTCTTGCCAGTAGTTGATAATTTCGGTTGCTTTGTTGAGCAACTCGATGCGTTCTTCTTCTGTGATCCAGCTTTTGGATTCAAGTTCTGTTTTAATCTGTTCCCAGGCATCGTGGCGGGGCCAGAAAAAGTAGGATGTCAGTGGGCTGGTACCTTTGCCGACAACCTGGTCAACCGCCAGCGCTACGTCTTTCTCTAACCAAAGAACTTTTAAGATAAATCGAGACAATGAAACCTCCATGCGAGATACAAGCCAAAACGTTACAGTCCTCTATCTTACCGCAGATCTCCTAGGCCCCCACAGTCAATTCTGGAGTCTTCTAGCCGCGTTGGTTTAGCTTTTTAACCTGCTTGAGTCCTTTTTCTAGTGCTGCCTATGTCTTCTCTCAATATAGATACGGCTACTGCCCATACGGCCAAGGCGATCGCCGTTTTTGACATTGACGGTGTCATTCGAGATGTCAGCGGTTCTTATCGGCGGGCAGTGGCCGATACGGTTGAGCATTTTACAGCCGCTGCTTATCGACCAACGGCTGAAGATATTGATCAGCTCAAAAGCGAAGGCTGCTGGAACAACGACTGGCAAGCGTCTCAAGAACTGATCTACCGTTACTTTGAAACTCAAGGACAGACGCGATCGCAGCTAGCCCTCAGTTATGACGAACTGGTTGACTTTTTTCAGCGGCGTTACCGTGGCGCTGATTTAGAAAACCCGGATCAGTGGGACGGCTATATTTCGCAAGAGGCGATTCTGGCAGAGCAGGTTTATTTTGCGCAACTTTCACACGATCAAGTAGCCTGGGGGTTTTTTAGTGGCGCTACTCAAGGATCGGCAAGCTATATCTTAGAGCGGCGGATTGGTTTGAGACAGCCTGTGCTGGTGGCAATGGAAGATGCCCCTGGTAAGCCTGATCCAACAGGGCTTTTGAAGACCGTGACGCTGATAGAACAGCAGGGCATACTGCCCGGTTTACCTGTGGTCTATGCGGGGGATACTGTAGCGGATATGCAAACGGTGCAGGCAGCCCAAGCCCAAAAGGGCGATCGCCGCTGGCTGGCAGTTGGCATTCTACCGCCTCATGTGCAACACGCGGCTGACTACGCGGCTACCTATCGCCAGAAGTTGCAAGCGGCGGGGGCGGCCATCGTTTTAGAAAACATAACGCAACTAACGGCTAGGCTGATTCATCAGCTAATCTAGGCGAAAAAAGTATCAATCCGGTAGCGCTATGGGTTTTAAAGACCATTTTTCCAGTCAAGCGTCCGATTATGCTAAATACCGCCCCCGCTATCCCGATCAGCTATTTTTGTACTTGTCAACGCTCTGCCCTGAGCATATGCTCGCTTGGGACTGTGGTACTGGCAATGGGCAGGCGGCGGTTTCTCTAACGCCTTACTTTGAAAGGGTAATTGCCACCGATGCCAGCGAAGCCCAACTGGCGCAGGCGATCGCCCATGAGCAGGTTCTTTACCAGGTCGCTACCGCCGAAAACAACGGCATCGCTAGCCATACGGTTGATCTGGTCATCGCCGCCCAAGCCCTGCACTGGTTCAACCACGAACGGTTTTATGCAGAAGTGAAGCGATCGCTTAAACCCGATGGCGTTATTGCCGTCTGGTGCTACGCCCTGATGCAAATCTCACCTACAATCGATCGATTTGTGCAGCATTTTTACTACAAAATTATTGGCCCTTACTGGCCGACTGAGCGGCAACTCATCGAAGACCGTTATCAAACGCTGAGCTTTCCGTTCAAAGCGATCGCAGCGCCAGCCTTTCAAATGGAGGCAACCTGGACATTTGAGCAGATGCTAGGTTATCTCAACACCTGGTCAGCTACCCAGCGCTTTCTGCGACGACGGCAGCTTCACCCCGTTGAGCTGATTCGCGATGACCTAGCTCAAGCTTGGGGAGATTTAGACGCTTCTAAGCGGGTTGTCTGGCCGCTCTATCTGCGGCTAGGGAAACTTTAGTAGCCCTGCAATTAGCTGGGCGTAAACCTGTTAGGATCGGAACTTATGCGTTCCTTGTTGCTTTGGCGTTCCAGAAGGATGCTAAAAGCTGATAAAGTTGCGATCGCAAGTGGCTAGCAAGACAGATACAAAAACACTATGCGGTACCTGATTACCAGCGCCCTGCCCTACATCAATGGGATTAAGCATCTCGGCAACTTGGTTGGATCTATGCTGCCAGCCGACGTTTATGCCCGCTTTCTCCGCCAGCAAGGCGAAGAAGTCCTCTACATTTGCGGCACTGACGAACACGGTACGCCAGCCGAACTTGCTGCCCTCGAAGAAAATTTAGACGTAGCCACCTATTGCAAACGCCAGTACGAACGGCAGTCCGATGTTTACAAGCGCTTCGGGCTATCGTTTGATTATTTTGGCCGGACGTCTTCGATCGAAAATCATGAGCTAACCCAGCATTTCTACCGCCAGCTTGACGCCAATGGCTTTATTGAAGAGCAAGAAATTAGCCAAATCTATTCAATTGAAGACGATCGCTTTTTGCCCGATCGCTATGTAGTCGGTACCTGCCCCAAATGCGGTTACGAAAAGGCCAGAGGCGATCAGTGCGAAAACTGTACCTCAGTTCTCAGTCCCACAGATTTGATTGAGCCGCGATCGGCTGTTTCAGGCAGTACCCATCTAGAAGTTCGCACCAGCAAGCATTTGTTTTTGCGACTTGATCAGCTCAGTGAAGAAGTGCGCACCTGGGTTGAGCAGCAAGAAAGCTGGCCAGCGCTGACCAAATCCATTGCCATGAAGTGGCTAAATGAAGGTTTGCAGAGTCGCGGTATTACCCGAGATTTGAGCTGGGGTGTACCCGTGCCAAGAGCCGGATTTGACAACAAGGTTTTTTACGTCTGGTTTGACGCACCCATTGGCTACGTAGCGGCTACCAAAGCTTGGGCTAGCCAGGTAGAAGGCCGTAGCTGGCTAGACTGGTGGCAAAATGCGTCCGATGTTCGCTACGTTCAATTCATGGCGAAAGATAACCTGCCTTTCCACACCATTATGTGGCCTGCCATGATTTTGGGTACCCGCGAACCGTGGAAGATGGCGGACTACATTAAAGGGTTTAACTGGCTAAACTACTATGGCGGCAAGTTTTCAACCAGTTCTAAACGAGGTGTCTTTTTAGATCAGGCTTTAGAAATTTTGCCTGCCGACTACTGGCGCTATACGCTGATTGCCTCTTCGCCTGAGTCTTCAGACTCAGCCTTTACCTGGGAGCAGCTACAGCTCAAAGTTAACAAAGAACTGGCTGACAACTTGGGTAATTTCGTCAATCGCATCTTGAAGTTTGCCAATTCTCGCTTTCAAGGAATGGTTCCGGCAGGGGGAGAACCCACTGAAGCTGAGCACCAGCTAGAGAAAACTTGCCAAGAACTAATGGCTAAGATTGCTGGACATCTACAGGCAATGGAGTTTCGCAAAGCGGCTGAAGGGTTGAATGCTCTCTGGACAGCAGGCAATCAGTACATTGATATACGAGCACCTTGGGCGCTGTTCAAATCTAACCCCGATGAAGCGGCTCTGGTCATTCGTACCTGCATTAACCTTATTCGTATCTATGCGATCGCCGCTCAGCCTTTTATCCCGTTTACCGCTCAGGTGATTAGCGATGCGCTCAAGCTCTCAGCCGCCGAACGCACTAGCTCTTTTGCCGCAGCGGTAGACTTTAGCGTTATTCAGCCAGAGCGAACGTTTGACGTGCCGCCGCCGCTGTTTCAAAAACTAGATGACGATCGCATTGCCGAACTCAAAACTCAGTTTGGCGGCCAAGATTAAAAGCTGCCCATAGCCTTAATAGGTCTGCCTTTGACGCTTGTTTAAAGCTGCAAGTCTGGGTCTTAAGCGGGTCTTATTGACGCTAACTGTTAGGGTTCCTCCGCCAACGAGAAGAAAAATTCCCAAACAATTTACGTACATTTACGGGAAGTCAATTCTAGTTGCTTTAAGTTACGTTGTAGCTGGGTGCGAGACGAGCACAGTAAAATCACTCAGCTAATTATGAAAAAGCACTTACTAGTCGCCCTCGCCAGCTTGAGCACAGCTTTTGGAACTGCAATTCCAACTGAAGCTGCTAACGTCAACTTGACCTCTTTTAATTCAGAATCTTGGTCTTATACAGTTGATTTTGACGAACCCGATCTGGCTTCAGCAACGGGTTTAACCTACGACAATCTCACCTTTGAGTACACCGGAATTGAAAACGTAGCTCAATATCTTTCGGTGACTTCACTGGTTGGCGATCAAGCGTTAAAGATTGACACGCGAGCAGGCTACGACAACGTATTGACTACCGATAATGGCGCTAACAACGCTAGTATTCGCTTTGATTTTTTGCAGGATGAAAATGGGGCAAAAATCGCCGTTGGTCAGCGATTAAAGCGCCTCAAACTGTTAGAGATTAATAATAGCGAGAGCTATATCAAAATTTTTCTTTCTGAGCTGGGGCTACAGGAAAACACAGAAAATCCTATTGGCGAAGCGATCGCAGGCGATTCTACAGCCAGACTCATTCGTTTAGGAGCCGCAGCCGATCAAGATTTGGACATTGGTTACGAAGTGACTTCGTTTGAAGTTTATTTAGACAACGGCGGTGCGATCGCTGAAGTTGAGTTTGTGCCAGAACCGCTGACGCTTTTAGGGTCGGGCGTGGCTTTAACCCTGGGCATTTTGCTCCGGCGCAAGCGCAACTCAGAGGCGGCGGAGGCTTAAACCAAACCAGCACCCAGCCCCGTTTTGGCGCGTTGAGTTTGATCCCAAGTTTCAGAACATTTCTCCCAACCGCCGATGAACTCAACAGTTCATCGGTTATTTTTTTGACAGATAACCCTGCTCTTTTTAAGTTATACAGCGATCGGCCCGTAGACTTGAAACATCTCGCCTGATGCAGCACCGCTTGAGATTTCCATCCCAAGCCAACTGTAGAGGTTGCTTAAGCCAGACGCAGAGAGCAGTAAGGCGAGTTTTCGGTTCAATAGACATTTGCAGTGAGCCGAGCCGCTTTCGGGCTTAACGGCTTTGGATGCCCACCGATGTCCTAACTAACGCCTACGAGGATAGCTATCGCGGCCTCACAAATGCCTTTTAGCCAAATTGGGCACCAAACGATTTAAAGCTCCCATTCACAGGTGACTGATGACTAAAACCAGTAAGGCCATTCAATCCTACCTGCTGGTAACACCTCAAACGCTGGTGTTTCTGCTTTTTCTGTTTTTTCCTATTGCCATGATTGCCATTGTCAGCTTTTGGCAATTTAACGGCTATGCTATGGTACCTGCCTTCTCGCTAGAAAACTACTGGAGCATTCTGCAATCAGACGTCACCTTGCAGACTTATCTCAACACCTTCAAGTTTGTGGCTTTGGTCTGGCTGTTTACCTTGCTGATTGGCTACCCGGTGGCTTTCTTTCTCTCGTTTTATGTAGAAGAACTCCGCTGGCAGGTCATTTTGTTTTTGATTTGTACCATTCCATTTTGGACATCCAACATCATCCGGATGATTTCGTGGGTGCCGCTTCTGGGTAAAGAAGGCTTAGTTAATCAGCTCTTGTTACAGCTCAGTTTGATCGATCAGCCTTTAGAGTTTTTGCTTTATTCAGATTTTGCCGTTGTGCTGGGGATGGTGCATCTCTACATCATTTTTATGATTGCCCCGATCTTCAACAGCCTCATGCGAATCGATCGCACTTTGGTGACCGCCGCTCAAGACATGGGCGCTTCTGGTTGGCAGATTTTTCGCGAAGTGATTTTACCCCTCTCGGCACCAGGAATCGCCATTGGTTCTATTTTTGTAGTGACGCTGGTGATGGGAGAATTTGTGACGGTGCGCTTGATGGGGGGAGGACAGGCAGCCTCAGTTGGCAAACTTATTCAAACCCAAATTGGCAGCTTGCAATATCCGCTAGCGGCGGCTAACGCTATTGTGCTGCTAGTCGTGACCCTGGTGCTGGTTGTTTCAATCTTGCGGGTCGTTGATATTCGCAAAGAACTATAAATAACCCTACAGCGCTCTGCGAAGCGGCTTGAGGGTATCTCGGATTTTGCTGCATACCGCTAGGAGAGAAGCTCAATGCAACGTCGGCGATCGCCCGTTTTTTATCTACTTGCGGCCTTTTTTGGTCTGTTCGTGCTGTTTCTTTACGGCCCCATGATCACCATTTTCATTTTGTCGTTACAGGGGCCAGAAGGTAATTTAACCTTTCCGGTGAGGAGTTTTGGCTTTTACTGGCTCGGCCAAGTTTTTCAAGAGCAACGGGTAGGCAACTTTATCGAACCGTTTCAGCGATCGCTGCTACTTGGTGCTTTGGTCATGGCCTTGTCTGTTGGCTGCGCCGTCATGGCTAGTCTGGCCTTTCGACGGCGATTTAAAGGCTCAACCCTGGTGTTTTACCTAACAATTTCTAGCCTGATTGTTCCTAGCATTTTAATTTCCTTGGGCATTGGGGTTGTGTTTCAAATTTTTGGCATTGAAACCAACTGGTTTACATCAGGGCTAGGAGCCCACCTGACCTGGACATTGCCCATTGCCTTCTTGATCATGATTGGGGTTTTTAATCGATTTAACCCTAGTTACGAAGAAGCAGCCCGCGATTTGGGCGCACCGGGTTTAACTACTTTTAGCGAAATTGTCTTACCGCTAATTGCTCCTAGCGTTGTTGGCGTTGGCCTGCTGTGTTTTACCCTCTCCTATGATGAATTCACCCGGACATCTCTGATCTCTGGGCAGTACAACACGCTACCGCTCGAAATTTTTGGGATGACAACCAACGTTACCTCACCCGCCCTCTATGCAGTAGGGACACTCACCACGCTTTTTTCGTTTTCAATGATCTTAATTGCCTTTATTGGCTATAGTCTGTACTCGCGTCGTCAGCGACAATAGAACTGCAATTTAGCAGCTAGGTTTATGACGTCGCAGTGGGAACGGCTATTTCGCAACGAAGGGGTTTGGCAAGGTTCGTTTACGCAGTTTTCGCCAACCGGAGAGGTGCTTGAAGAAGTCGCCAGCGTTGTCTCCCTAGAAGGGCTTAATCAAGGCGATGTTATGCGCCAGGTTGTGCGAAAGTTACCCGCTCAAAAAGCACCTGAAGAACAGATTTATGAGTACCGTTCTCTCGGTAAGGGCGTTTTATTTTTTGAGAATGGAGCGTTTTCTCAAGGTTCTATTCAATGGGGGCCTCTGTCTGAATTTGGAGCTGAGCTAGGCTTAATTTGGGGCGATCGCCGTTTGCGCCTGGTGCAAATTTTTGGCAAAGACAACCAGCTAAGCAAGCTGGTACTGATTCGAGAAACCCGTTTAGGCTCAGAGCGACCTGCCACAAGTCCCCTGCGCGTTGCTGACCTGCTAGGAACCTGGCATGGAGAAGCTATCACGCTTTATCCTGATTTGCGGCCTGATGATACCTATCAAACTTGCCTCACCGTTAAACAAACTGATTGCGATCGCTTGCAGCAAACCCTGCAAATCGGCAAACGTCCCCAGCAAGTGCAATCTATCGGTTTTATCCAAGGCTCTTTGATTCAATTTGAGCAAGGTACACAGGTCTTGTGCTTACCGGATGGGGCTTCAGCTGCAGGCCCCCTGTCTGTTCAGCCGCAAACCGCTTTGTTTTTAGAAGTTGGCTGGTTAATAGAACCTGGCTTGCGTCAGCGCCTGATCCGTTACTACGATAAAGGAGGCGCTTGGACTAGCCTGACGCTGGTTACAGAGCGGCGAGATGCGTAGTTTCTCCCTTTTGTCTCTGGGTCAGCCTTCATACACTGAAAGCAGTCTTTTTAACTAAGTATTTATGGGGTACGGTCAGGGTTTTTCTCGGCATCTGAACCAATTGTGGCACCACAAAGTCTGCTCAATCTTACAAAAACTACCCTGCTTAGGCTGGAACAAACTTTACTTTAGCCTGCCGTTTTACTGGCGCAACTATCTGTTGCGAGGCCGACATTTCTTGCTAGATAGCGACAGCCTGCTGATTGAAGTGTTGCCCCCTCCCCTTCCGGCCAAAAGAACTTTGTACAATCCTTTTGCCGTTATCCGGCGCTGGCTAGGGGCACCTGAACAACCTGCTCTCATTATTGACGTTACGGCTGTTCGTCTGCCGATGAGTTCTCCCAAAGACTGCTAGACTGCCTAGTCCTGGTAGTGGCTGAGCGTTAATCTACATCTAAAAAATTGCACTGACGCTGTAGCGCCAGCTTTAACAGATTTTGATAGGCGCGGTTAGAAATTACATAAGCCCCAAAGCGTTCCAGGTGAGGATTCATCATTTGAGCATCGAACAGCAAAAAACCGTGCGATCGCAGCCTGTCTACCAGCTTTACCATTGCCACCTTAGAGCCTTCAGGAATGCGATAAAACATCGACTCCCCGATAAAGACGCCGCCGATAACAATGCCTAAAATTCCCCCTGCTAGCTCGTCACCCTCCCAGGTTTCAAAGCTATAGGCCCAGCCGCTTTGATAGAGCGCCCAATAAATTTGCTTCAGTTCATCTGAAATCCAGGTTGTTTTGCGATTGGCACAACCCTCTACAACCGCTGGAAAAGCCCGATTAATAGCGACAGAAAAGCGATTTTGGTTAAGCTGGCGACGAAGCGACTTAGGGTAACGAAATCGCTCATCTAGCGGAATTAAGGTACGCTGTCGGCTAGAATACCAAGTAATATTTTGGCCCGTGTCGTCTGCCATCAGGAAGTAGCCCTTGGCATAACCTTCAATAATGGCTGGAATGTTAAACGACATCGGTCAGAGGTAGACCTGAAATTTGAATGGCTGAACCGATTGAATCTATCACACTGCCCCCCGCTGAACACCCTTCTCAGGAAGGGAAGTGGCTGCAAGCGGCTTTACAAAGATGGCTCGATGAAGAATTTTTACCTGAAGCCGTTAACCAAAACATTGCCCAGCGAGCTAGCCAAGTGTTTGTTCGCCAACGAATGGAGGGTGAAAACGACCTGAATGCGCTGGTCATGGCTATCTTAACAGAGATGCAAGGCTTTGATTTTTCAAAAAGTTTTTACAGTGAATTTGCGATCGCTAACGCCGTTGGCGACTTGCTGCTTGCGAGTCTTGGCATCGATCGCTGCTGTGGCAACTGAATCCGCCTGAAGAGGTAACGGCTTAAAACAGCATTAGGGACAGGTTTTGCGGTATCGACAATCTCAAAAGATGACTGTACCGCTGTCACCAAACCTGTCCCAACCTCAAAGATGGATTTTTATGCACAGCTATTGCTTACCCGATCAAGCTTGCAGACGACAGCGCTTAGCGCTGCTAAGGCTTGAGATGGTGAAATTAAACTTACCAGCTCGACTTCACAACACCGGGCAACAGCCCCTCGTGAGCCATTTCTCTCAAGGCATTGCGGCAAAGGCCAAAATCCCGGTAATAGCCCCGTGGACGACCCGTCAACCAACAGCGATTGCGCAGTCGGCTAGGCGCACTGTTGCGAGGTAGCTGCTGAATCTTGCGATGAATTTCTAGCTTTTGTTGCTGGTTTTCAGCTTTGTCAAACTGCTCTAGTAGGGCTTCGCGCTTGGCGGCATATTTGGCCACCAGCTTTTCGCGCTTGCGCTCCCGCTCAATCATGCTTTTTTTAGCCATGTAAAATCGTTCGTTGTTTGTTCATGATAATTACACAGTCTACAATTATAAACTAACTGCGGCTGTACTGCTGGCCAACTCTGAACTTATTTTGAGCTAAAAGTTGAGTCAAACGCCGCCACTGACGCTTCGCCCCGGCTTCTGCTTGCTCAAGCGGTTGGGATTGCTTTTGCGGGTGGGCGGGCATTAGCCCCTTGCTTGGCGACGAGCGAGCTACTCGGGCACCCGTCAGCCAGTTGACAGCGATCGCACTCAGGTTTACGAGCAGTACAAACTGCTCGTCCGTGATAGATCAGCCGAATAGACCAATTTTCCCAGTCTGCCTGAGGCAAAAGCTGCATTAAGTCTTGTTCAATTTTGACGGGATCATTGTGCTGTGTTAGCCCTAATCGCTGGCTTAACCGTTTAACGTGCGTATCTACCGTCACCCCAGCGTTGATGTTAAAGGCATGAGCCAAGACGACGTTAGCCGTTTTTCGGGCAACCCCCGGTAGACTGGTCAAAGCAGCCATTGTTTGGGGCACCTCGCCAGCAAAATCGCTGATAATCTTGGCGCAGGCGGCGCGAATGTTTTTAGCCTTGTTGCGATAAAACCCCGTAGAGCGCACAAGTAACTCTAGTTCGCTGAGGTCTGCGGCGGCCAAAGCGGCTGCATCGGGAAACCGAGCAAACAAAGCGGGTGTGACTAAGTTGACCCGTTCATCTGTACACTGAGCCGACAAGATTGTGGCCACCAGTAGTTGCACAGGCGTTTCGTAGTTGAGCGAACAGGTTGCCCCTGGGTACAGTTGCTTCAAACGACTGAGAATTGCTAATGCCCGCTTTTGCTGAACGGTAGGTGTTTGGCCTGGGGTACTCACTGAAGTAGATTTTGAAAGATTTCTAGCTGAGTGGTGTCACGCACAATCAAAAAGACCCCTAGCCCCAACAGCAAAACCAGCCCCGTCTGCATGACGTTTTCTTGTACTCGAGCGGGGAGAGGTTTTCCCCGTAGCGCTTCAGCCAGCAAAAAAGCCAACTGGCCGCCGTCTAGGGCTGGCAGCGGCAAAATATTGATAATAGCCAGGTTGATGCTGATGATAGCGGTAAAAGGAAATAGGCTGGTGGCATTGGCATTGACCAAGCCAGCCCCTTGCTCGACGATTTTGACAGGGCCAGCTACCTGCCCTGCCATTTCGGAAAAGTTAGCAATGAGCATGCCAAAACCTTGTACGGTTTTCACCAACATGCCTTGAAACTCTTGCGCCGCTAGCGTAAAGATCTCAATGGGATTGTTAGCGCGACGGTAAACAATCGTGCCATTAGGCTGTAGCTGTACGCCAATAATGACGCTACCATCGGGGCTGCGTTCAGGTACGACGGTGACTTCAAACTGGCGATCGCCCCGTTGCACCGTCAGATCAATGGGCTGTTCTGGACTGGTTTGAATCAGTTTGACCAAATTAGGAATCGTATCTGCTGTGGTTCCTAACGGCTCTCCTTCTGCGGCTAAAAGAATATCTCCCGCTTTTAGGCCAGCCTGAGCAGCGGGCGCACTCTCAGACGTTACTTGAGGAATTAAAACCCCTGGCTCAGACGCAAAATTTTGGGGTACCCCAACGCTGGCGTATTGAGCGACAAAAACCAGATAGGCAAAGACTAAATTAGCAATTACGCCCGCGCTAATAACGATCGCCCGATCTAGGATGGGCCGATTTTTGAGCAGATCTGGGTCGTTCTCAGCGATTTTGCTATCTGGGTCATCATCAGGAAACCCGACAAAACCGCCAAAAGGGATCGCTCGTATTGAATACTGAGTCTGTGGCCCTTCGTATTTGAGTAGGATAGGGCCAAACCCAATCGCAAACTTGTTGACATGAATGCCTTGTAGTCGGGCGGCTAAGAAATGTCCTAGCTCATGTACAAAAATAAGAAGCGCTAATACTGCGATCGCTGCCAGAACCGACATAAAAACTATCTATGAGTGCTATTGAGTACTTTTCAAACCGATGTTGCTCTATTCTATCGTTTGGCTTGCTTCCCTGACTGCGATAACGGCTTGACGATAGACCTGAAGCAAATTAATCCCAATTGCTAAAGCACTGCTCGACCCAAATAGGGCTGTAGCGCTTCTGGAATAGCGACCGAACCCTCTGGCTGCTGATAGTTTTCTAAAATAGCTGCCATCGTTCGACCAATTGCTAAACCAGAACCGTTAAGGGTATGGACAAACTGAGTCCCTTTTTGCCCTGCCGTTTTGAAGCGAATATTGGCTCGACGAGCCTGAAAGTCACCACAGTTAGAGCAGCTAGAAATTTCTCTGTATTTATTCGAAGATGGCAGCCAAACTTCGAGGTCATAGGTTTTGTTGGCAGAAAACCCTAAATCACCCGTACAAAGTTCAATCACACGGTAGGGCAGCTTTAGAGCTTGTAAAATGCCTTCCGCATCTTGCACGAGGGCTTCGTGTTCAGCCGCAGATGTTTCAGGCTGCACAAACTTATACATCTCGACCTTGTTGAACTGATGCAGGCGAATCAAACCGCGAGTATCTCGTCCGTAGCTGCCCGCTTCTCGCCGAAAGCAGGGCGTATAGGCGCAGTAGTGATAGGGCAATTCTGCTGCCGCTAAAATCTCGTCTCTGTGCAGGTTAGTGACGGGTACTTCTGCGGTCGGTGATAACCAGAGATCATCGCGATCGCACTTAAAGCTTTCATCCGCAAATTTGGGTAACTGGCCTGAGGCCGTCAGTGAGGCTGTATTAATTAAAAAAGGAGGAATGACTTCGGTATAGCCTGCTTGAATGTGGCGGTCGAGCATAAACTGAATTAAAGCTCGCTCTAACGCTGCTCCGGCTCCCAAAAGGGTAACAAAGCGACTTTGGGCGATTTTGGTCGATCGCTCAAAATTTAAAATGCCAAGCTTTTCGCCAATTTCCCAATGGGGAAGCAAAGTCGTTTCGGTGGGTAAATATTCGTCTCCCCAACGCCGAACTTCGACATTATCTTCTTCGCTTTTGCCAACAGGGGTAGTGCTGCTTGGCAGATTGGGGGTACTGAGTAAAACGGTTTCAATCTGAGCTTTCAGTTCGCGCTCTTGAGGTTCTAGCTGGCTGAGTTGGGCTTTGACCTGATTGCCCTCTTCTCGTAAGGCTTGAATGTCATCGCTTTGCGGATCAGCGCCATTTCTAATGGCTTGCCCCACCTGCTTGCCAATTTCGTTGCTGCGAGCCTGGAGTTGCGATCGCTCAGTTTCTAGCGATCGCTGTTGCTTATCTAGCGCTAACAAAGCAGACACGTCATAGTCACCGCGGAGACTCAGGCGCTCCTGGACGTGCTGCGGATTTTCTCGTATTTGCTTCAGATCAAGCACAATAGTTCTCTGGCTCTCTGCAAAAGTCGTTTGTGTGAAATCTGCACGCATTGGTCGAGAAAGCCGCCAGCCGTGCAGATCTAGAGGGGCAAAACACCCCTCAAACCGTATTTCAGCATATCAACAAATGCAAGCCCTTCCAGGCTTTTCGTTGAGCCAAGAAAAGCATCTGGAAGGGATGATGCAATGCGCCAATGGGCTGTCAACCAATAGCGACATGCGGCTGTCGGCGACGGTATGGCGCTACATAACCTGCTCAACTTCGGCAATCTCAGGAATAAATTCTCGCAGACGCCGCTCAATGCCCATCCGCAGCGTCATCGCTGAGCTAGGACAAGAACCGCAAGCGCCTTGCAGCCGCAGTTTAACCACTGGGCCATCAATTTCGACTAGCTCAACGTTGCCGCCATCTGCCATCAGATAGGGACGCATTTCATCTAAAACCTGTTCAACATTTTCGGATGTTAGAGCCAATGTCTGCATGAACTACCTCAATAAATGGAGAGATGTTTCTTCCATTGTACGAATTACGCTCCCTCTGTTTGTAGCTCATCTAGTTTCGCCAGCACTTCTTGGCTATGAATAGCAGGGCGAACCCCTAAGAAGCGTTCTCGCATCAGACCAGTGGGATCAATCAGGTAAGTATGACGCAGCGATCGCGCCCCTAGCCAAGACCCATAAAGCTTACTAACTCGGCCATCTGTATCTGACAGCAAAGGAAAAACCAAGCCTTCCGAATCACAAAAGCGAACATGAGAGCCAGTATCATCAGCGCTGACACCCAAAATTTGAGCGTTACGCGCTTGATATTCGGGTAGGTCTTGCTGGAAACGTTTGGCTTCTAAAGTGCAGCCAGACGTAAAATCTTGAGGATAGAAATAAAGAACAACCCACTGTCCTCGGTAATCTGAGAGGGAAACCGTATCGGTGGCTGAATGGCGAGGCAGGCTAAAGTCGGGCGCTACTGATCCTAACGGAATCTGTGGCCCACCCATCGCCCAGGCAGAGGGGCTGAAAAAGATCAGGCTTATCAAACAAGCCCACAAAATAGCCCTGAGCAAGCTTCGACGTGGCATCATGAAATAGCAGACGATAAACTCTTAACAGAAGTTTATAGTTCTACTGCGGAAAAGGCCAGTTGGGCGAAACTTCTGTATGCCGATGGCTAGGTTCTGCGGCAACTGGATAAAGCGCAGGTACCCAATCCGTCACCTGAACGCGGTAGTTAAGGTAGCCTGACGGTAGGGGGTAGTCTCGCTCAGGGGGTAAAATCGTTACCCAGCGACCAGACTGTGGATCGCGATAAACCTTAAACGGATTGGCCTTGAGGGGCTTGCTACAAGGTATTGGCATTTCTGAAAATTCGGAAAACTGTAGTTTGCGGAACCCTGAATCGAGTGCTTGGCTAAAAGCGCCTTGGCTTCATTGATAGCAGCTAAAAACCGCCTCTATCGTCTGGAGGGAGACTGTTCTAAGAACAGTTCACAAGTAGATGAAGCTAAGGATACATTAAGATTTCTCCATATCCTGCCCGTCTACCGGATGATTTGGCATCAGGTAAACTGCGGAACCCAATTTTGGGAAAATTTACTGAGGGGAGGCGATCGCAGCGACTCGGTAATTATCCAGGCAATGCGCTTGTGTTGCTAAAGGCAGAGGCGAAGGCCAGAGGACAGCAGGAAGGCTTTTCTGTCGGTAGCTTTTAAGCTAATTCAAATATCTCGACGCCTGTGGCTACAGCTATGGTTATAGCCTTATATCAAAAAGCGCTAAACAGCAATTGGCTAATTCGGCGATCGCTCAGGCTGTACTCGCATGACAATCAGCGTGGTGTCGTCTTCGTTTTGGCGATTAGAGCCAATAAACTTTTGCAACAAATTAAACAGATAATCCAGAATAGCTTGAGCGCTATCGCAGTTGCGGCAGGCCCACTGAAAAGCCAGCGATAAGTTGTCTTCGTCGAAGCGCTCACCGTTGGCGTTAGCTGCGTCTGTAAACCCGTCCGTGTAGTAGATGACGGTATCACCTGGCTGTAGCTGGATTTGCTTTTCGTGATAGCGGGTATCCATATCTAAGCCAAGTAACATACCAACGGTATCTAAACGCGTCACCGTGTTGGTTGCTGCTTGCCAGAATAGAGGTGGGTTGTGAGCTGCGTTGCCGTAAGACAACAGGCGAGTTTTGGGGTTGTACTCTGAATAAAACAGCGTCACAAATCGATTGGAATTCTCTAAATCGGAGTGCATGACGTGGTTGAGATGCTGCAAAATCCGGGCAGGCGAGTGGCCGTTGAGCACCTCAGCCCTCAACATGCCCCGCAGCATTGTCATGATTAAGCCTGCAGGCACACCTTTGCCCATGACATCGCCAATAGCCATACTCCAAGACCCGGTAGAAGGCTGCCGCGAGTCGGGTTGGCGGAGTTGCTCATAGGTCGTTGGAATAAAGTCATAATAGTCGCCGCCCACTTTGTTGGCTGTTTTGCAGGCGGCGGCTAAATCAATGCCTGCAATGACTGGGCACTGACGCGGTAAAAGCTGTAGCTGAATCTCCGCGCCAATTTCCAATTCGCGATCGAGGCGTTCTCGTTTGCGTAGCGCCACCGTCAGTTCGCTGTTTTCGATGGCAACTGCTGTTTGGTCAGCCACTAGGCGTACCAGCTTTTGCCGCGTATCCGTCCAAGCATAGTCAGGATCGCGGCTAAACACATAAAGCCGTCCCCGCTCAACGTTTTTGACAATGATGGGGGTGCCAAAAAGCTGTAAATCGGCGTCTAGGTAACGATGGACTTGCCGATCTAGCGCTGACATAATGTTGCGAGCCATCGCTAGCGTGCTACCTGAAACCGCAGCGAAAGAAGCTGTTACCTGCCGAGTTGCCGCTTCTAGGGCGCGCCGCACGTCCTGACAATGGTTGCTGCCCTGGCAGTACAGCCGCTCTAGCCGTAGCTGACCATTGGGTTGAAATAAAACAAGCGCGCCCCCGGAAGCATCGGTGACTCGGCTGGCTATGAGGGGGATTAGCTCTAAAAACTGGTTTAAGTTGTTGAGGCTTCTGAGGGCAAACCCTAAAGAACTCAGTAAGTCTTGAATTTTGTACTGTTCGCGCTGCAGCCGACCCACAAGCTCTTTTAAGGCAAACACGGGAGTTGCCTCAGGTAGAGGACTACTACCGGGCTGCTCAAAAGGCGAAGAGGATCTCGATGGCATAGGAACAGCAGACATTCGGCTTAGATGCAGATCTTACTTAACTTTTTCGAGGGTGGATCTTCTTTAGCTTTATAAACTGTTTTATAAATGTAAATTTACTTAACAGCTTTTAAAGCGCTGACTCTGGCAATCATCAGGAAGAACCTGCACAGATATCACAATTTGAGACAACAGCATAACACTGACATCGAAGCTTGAGAACTCTAATTAGTTAAGAAAAAACAGTTTTTTGCGTTGTCAAGTCTTGACGTAGGCTTGAAAGGGTATTAAAGAGCTATTTGAACCTGTTGCTGACAAAAGGCTAAAGCTGCCGTCAGACAACTGGTTTGACGGGGATAAGCGATCGCGGGTCGTTGGATCACAATCAGCTTTACCCCTAATTGCTGGGCAACCTGCCGCTTGATCAATTCACCGCCAGCGGCTCCGGAGGCTTTAGTAACCACTTGAGAAATCTGCCATTGCTGCCAAAGAGCCGTTTCTAACCCTATCGAAAAGGGCGGGCGCAAAGCGATGAGGCGGTCGGGGGTAAACCCTGCTGCGATCGCAGCCTCTAGGGCGGCAACAGAAGGTAAAAGCCGAGCAAACAGCGTTGAGCGGGCTTGCCAGGGCTGAAAATCAGCCAGCCAGCGATAGCCCAGCGTCAACAAAACTCGCTGCTGGGCAAGCAAGTCGCTATTGAGCAGCGTTGTTAGACTGTCTACCAGGCACAAATCAGCAGCCATGCCTGTTTCGAGCTGTGGCCGTTCGTAGCGTAGGTAAGGAAGATTAGCGGCCTCAGCAGCAGCGATCGCCAGTTGAGAAATTTCTACTGCAAAGGGGTGAGACGCATCTAAAATGGCGGCAATTTGCGCTTGCTGCAAAAACTGGCTCACCGTTTCAGGCTGGAGGCGGCTTACCTCTACCCTAAAGGTTGAGCTTATCGGGTACTGGCGCTTAGCAGACGGGGTAGCCACTGTGACGACACAAGGAAGCTGTAAGGCGGCGATCGCCTCTGCTAGCTGAATACTTTCTTGCGTACCCCCAACCAGCCACAGAGTTTTTGAACAATCAGCGATCGGCGGAACTGAGCTTATTTCTACCACCGAATTTTGTAAAGGTGAAACAACTCACCGGGCTGCTGTTTTACAAGCTTGGCTTGACTCTGCTGAATCAATTGTTGCCACGCTGCTAGCGGCTGCAAAAACACCTCAGCTCCTAAATAGGTTTCAAGAATGGCCCAATTTTCCGCATCGGGCTGTTCTGGATCAAGCACATCAAACACCAAGAAACCATCTGGTTTAAGCACCGATCGCACTGCCGCTAACACAGACTGCCAGTATTCGAGCGGGTAATAACAGCTAAATCCAGTTGCAATAACGAGATCAAACTGCTGGGCTTCATACTCTAGCTGATGGGCTGGCGCTAAGCGCACACCCTTGAACAGCTTTGAATTGAGCTGAGGCCCCCGTGTATTGAGTTGTTCTGTCGCAACCGCACTAATCTCTTGACCATAAAATAGAGCTTGCCAGTCGCGCCAAGGGTAAACCAAAAAGCTAACGCCACAGCCCACGTCTAAGCAGCGCTGGTTTTTCTTGGGCTTAGCCAGTTCCCAAAAAGGAGATGACAGCCTCGCTGCCAGCTTACCGCTAGCCCAATCTCGAAAGATTGGCATGCCTTCTACCTCAGTCGGCAGGTCAAACGCCTCACCACGGTACTGGCGATTGAAGCGCTTGGCAACAGCGCCCCAATGAGTCTCTGAAACAGAGTTTCCCTGCATGAATTTTGGGTTCCTATACTGACCATCTATCTTTAGATAGTCGCTATCTCTTGCTATCAGGCGTACTTACTTAAGTAGATAGGTAAACTTGCTTAGCCAAACTTGCAATCGTAGGATAGTAGACGAATGACGTTCTTTTATCGTCCCTTGAGAGCTTTAGAAAAGTTTTGTCGGTAACTCTTATTGGCAATCAGAAAAACAGGCCAAAGCAGCGTCAGT
This sequence comes from Almyronema sp., assembly GCF_052168255.1. Taxonomy (NCBI): domain Bacteria; kingdom Bacillati; phylum Cyanobacteriota; class Cyanophyceae; order Nodosilineales; family Nodosilineaceae; genus Almyronema; species Almyronema sp. The sequence continues at coordinate 92,874 of NZ_JBQLZL010000111.1, forward strand.
TGTAAACGCCCTTGGCTAAAGTTGGTGCGATGAAAGCCTCGCCAGAACTTCCAAGCCCCGTAGCCGTAACCTGCCGCCAATAAAAGAATGATCAAAGAGCTCATGGTTATTTTGACTCCAATTGATTCATTAGAGCAGCCTATACAATATCAGCAAGCTCCAAATTAGGCTGGAACTGAGCCTAGTCTAGGATGACAAATAGAGCTAAGCCCATACAAGCCTTCTCTGTAGATTAGCAAAATCGTTTTCGTAATGGGTGCTACTGGTAGGGAGTAAAAAAATGGTTTTATAGGTGTGGGACAACAAACCGAAGCAAGCAAAATACGGCGAGGCTTCTAAGCTCTGATGCGCCATCCAAACGAGATGGTGACCCTGAAGCCTTGAGTCCACAATTTTAACTTTAAGTTCATTGATAAGCAGTCAAGGAGGATGTATGCGCGCAGTGCTGATGGCCGGAGGGTCAGGAACACGGTTAAGGCCACTAACTTGCGACCTGCCAAAGCCGATGGTGCCGATTCTCAATCGTCCAATTTCAGAGCATATTATCAATCTGCTCAAACGCCACGGCGTAACTGAGGTGATTGCCACACTGCACTACCTACCTGACGTCATGCGAGATTATTTTCAAGATGGCAAAGACTTTGGGGTACAGGTAACTTATGCCGTTGAAGAAGATCAGCCCCTTGGGACAGCAGGTTGTGTAAAAAACATTTCAGAATTGCTAGATGATACCTTTTTGGTCATCAGCGGTGACAGTATCGCCGATTTTGATTTACAAGAAGCGGTTCGCTTTCATCGCGAGAAAGGCTCTAAAGCAACCCTGATTTTGACTCGTGTGCCTAACCCCATTGAGTTTGGAGTGGTCATTACCGATGAAAACAACCGCATTCAGCGCTTTTTAGAAAAGCCTTCCACCAGCGAAATTTTTTCAGACACGGTCAACACAGGTACTTATATTCTGGAGCCAGAAGTTTTAGACTACCTGCCTGCTAATCAAGAGTCTGATTTTTCGAAAGAACTCTTTCCCCTCTTGCTCGAAAAAGGTGAACCGATGTACGGCTATGTAGCCGATAGCTACTGGTGTGATGTCGGCCACCTAGATGCTTACCGAGAAGCGCAATACGATGCGCTGCAGCAGCAAGTCAAGGTTGACTTTGGCTACGAAGAAACATCTCCAGGGCTGTGGATCGGACAAAATACCCACATTGACGCTTCAGCCAAAATTCAAACTCCGGTTCTCATTGGTAGTAACTGCCGCATTGGGCCACGCGTCAATATTGAAGCTGGTACCGTGATTGGCGACAACGTCACAATTGGTAGCGATGCTGACTTGAAGCGACCCATTATTTGGAATGGAGCCATTATTGGGGATGAAGCTCATTTGCGAGCCTGTGTTATTTCCCGGGGTGCTAGAGTTGACCGTCGCGCCCATGTGCTAGAAGGGGCGGTTGTAGGTGCGCTCTCTACGGTGGGAGAAGAGGCGCAAATTAGCCCCGGTGTGCGGGTCTGGCCGAGTAAGCAAATTGAATCGGGTGCTTCACTCAATATCAACCTGATTTGGGGTAACACGGCTCAGCGTAATTTGTTTGGTCAACGCGGCGTTGCCGGACTCGCTAATATCGACATCACGCCTGAGTTTGCGGTCAAGCTAGGGGCTGCTTACGGTTCTACGCTCAAGGTCGGCTCTCACGTTACGGTTTCGCGTGACCAGCGGAGTATTTCTCGCATGGTTTCTCGCTCTATGATTGCCGGATTGATGGGGGTCGGTATTAATGTGCAAAACCTGGAGGCAACGGCTATTCCGGTTGCCAGAACGGTGTTGCCAACGTTGGGCGTGGCGGGTGGAATTCATATTCGCCTGCACCCCGATCGCCCTGATCAGATTTTGATTGAGTTCTTTGACGATAAGGGCATTGATATTCCTAAAGGCAAGGAAAAGAAAATTGAAGGGGCTTATTTCAAAGAAGACCTTCGCCGCGCTCAGATTCATGAAATTGGCCATGTGGCTTATCCTAGCCGGGTTGTAGATATTTACTCAACGGCTTTTGAGCAACGGTTGAATGTAGAAGCGGTTCGCAACAGCAAGTCTAAAGTGGTGATTGACTATGTCTATGCTGTTTCGGGAGCGGTGCTGCCTCAGTTGCTAGCCAAGTTTGGGTGCGACGCTGTGGTGATCAATGCTAGTTTGCGACAGTCGGCTCCTGCAGCCGCCGAAAAAGAGGTTTTGCTGGGGCAGCTAGGCCATGTGGTGGAAGCTTTGCAAGCTAATTTTGGTGTGCAGGTGTCTGCTAATGGTGAGCAATTAATTTTAGTAGACGAAGTGGGTACGCCTATTCGAGGAGAGGTGCTAACGGCGCTGATGACCCACATGATTTTGACGGCTCATCCTCGCGGGACGGTGGTTGTACCGGTGCAGGCATCTGGAGCGGTTGAGCAGATTGCTCGTCGCCATGATGGACGGGTGATTCGTACTAAGGCTAACCCAACCGCTTTGATGGAAGCTTGCCAAGCTAACGACAATGTGGTGCTGGGGGGTAGCGGCGATATGGGCTTTATTTTCCCGCAGTTGCATCCCGGCTTTGACGCGATGTTCTGCATTGCTAAGCTGATTGAGATGTTGACGATTCAAGAGCGATCGCTCGGCCAAATTTGGAGTGAGCTACCCCGCATTTCCCACCGTTCACAAACCGTACGCTGTCCGTGGACGGTTAAAGGTGCACTGATGCGTCATCTGGTTGAAACTCATTCTTCTGAAGATCTAGAGCTGATTGATGGCGTTAAGATCTTAGATCGGGAGCGTGATAGCTGGGTGTTGATTTTGCCTGACGCTGGCGAACCTTTAGTCCATGTTTTTTCAAATAGTGAAGATCGGGAATGGATGGACGAAAAGCTGCGGGAATACCGAGCTTATGTCCAAGAATTTATCGAAAAAGAGCAAGGCTTTGAGGAAGTGAAACGATGAACAACTGCATCTTGATGGCGGAAATTATTCAAGCGCCTCAATTGCGGTATACCTCTGATAATCAGATGGCAGTAGCTGAATTTGTCATTCAGTTTCCGGGGCTGCGACCTGATGAAGCACCCTCTCAAATGAAGGTGGTTGGCTGGGGCAACCTGGCGCAAGAGATTCAGGCGCAGTATCAGGCGGGCGATCGCATTTTGCTAGAAGGTCGCCTGTCAATGAACACGGTTGAGCGACCTGAAGGCTTTCGCGAAAAGCAGGCCGAAATGACGGCTCAACGGATTTATCGGCTAGAGGCTACTAGTTTGTCTAGTAGCTTTGCTGCGGCAAGCCCTGAGGGAGAAACTCCGCTACCGAGCCGTCAGCCCTCTCAGCCGCCAATGGCGCAAGCTGCCCCTAGCCCGACCGTGCCTGCTGCTTACGAAGCCCCGGCTGAAGAACCCGACTACGACGATATTCCTTTTTAGGCGGTGCTAGCCGTTTGCTGTCGATATAGCCGTAGAGAGTTTCCATGGTTGAGATTCTCTACGGCTTTTTAGAGATAGCCCTGTAGGAATTCGTAGGGTTCATCATCCCAGCAAGGCTCAGGGTGCATCCAACTGAGATGCTGCAAAATATCGGCCTCAATTTCGGAGATTTGCTCATCGTCAAAGACTTCGGTGAGGGCGGTCAAATCTCGATAGCGCAAGGGAGCGACTGGATCGGCGTGAGCATCTAGCGCTATCAGGTACGCCGTCTGTAGGCTAGATGTCGCAATGGAATCAGAATATTCAGGTAGAACAGCCGGTCGCCTTAAGCTCTGTCTAGCCCCTTTCTGAACTTTTTGCTGCATAGCCTTAGAGCTAAACCTCAGCAGTTCAGACACATATTCGTCGTAACCTTCCTGAGTTTGCGCTTTTAGCATAGGTCAAGGCTATAGGCAGATAAGGCAGAAGGTAAAAAAGCTCAACGCGGCCAGAGAATGATAAACGGCTCTATGGCTCTACCAGGGTAGGTTTTCAGTATAATCGCTGAGACTGGAAATTTAATGCTCAATAGCTGCAGAACACCAAACCCTTCAAAGTGTGTGAAGAACTGCTTCAAAAAACAAAGGCGCAGATGTAGATATGAAGGCACCTAAAGGAGCGATCGCCCTGCCAGGTTTTTAAGGGATGAATGCCAATCTTAATCAACCGCTTTTAAGTAAGCCCCAGGGGACTGGGGCATCTCATCTAGCTCTCAAGTTGCTTAGTAGTCTAATTCTTCTTCGTATTCGGTTACTTTTTTCTTCTGAGGCAGGTTTACTGGCGGCGCTTCATACGGTTCGGGTACATCGTCATCAGACCAGATATCCCCGGTAACGTCCTCATCCTCTGCATAAGCAGCGTAGGTATCTTGAGGCGGGGTGGCATCGCTCCAGTTATCTTCCTCAAAGTCGTCTGCGTAAGCTTCTAGTTTTGCTTCCTGACGCGGCAAGGGTTCCATCGGTACGGGTTCAGGTTCACCCCAATCGTCATCGCTCCAGCGTTCTTCAACAACGGGGGGGCGTTCTCGCAACGTCTGCTCAACGGGGGTTTCTAGCCCAGAGGGCAACTGGTTTGAAGTAGAGACAGGCATAATGTAGGCGTCTTCAGCATCGCGCTCCCAGGGTGGGCTGCCAATACCCAAGCGTTCTAAAATCCCCACGGTAAGCTGTACTAGCTTCTCTTCAGCACCTTCAAACACGATCAAACGATCAGGGCCGCTGCTAACAATCTCATCAATGGGAAGTTCGTAGGTACTGACCACCTGATCGGGAATTTGGGGTAACCCTAACGACGCAATCACTAAAGATTCAATTTTGCCCGTCACGACATCAAATTTAAATCCCCGGACTCGACCGAGCGATTCGCCCGCTTCGGTAATCACCTCACATCTGACCAGCGTACTGTAGGGAGCGATGCTGATATCGTCTTCGACCGCATCCTCGTCGTCGACCAAAATGACATCGCCGATTTGGCGAATGCTGCTGAGCAACATCACCTGCTCAGTGCTAGAAACTACGCCAGAGAGAATGTTTTCTCGCAACCCTAGCGCCACTACTTCACCGCGATCGACATCTACCCATAGCTGGCTGACAACGCCAAGGCGCTTGCCGTCATTGCGGGTAATTACCTGCGTACCTAATAGATCAGAGCGTAATCGGCTTTGTTCAAAAGTCATGTCGAGTCCCAATCTCGAATCGGGGCATGTACATCTACGTACTTAGATGTACATCTTACCGAGGATTACAATAAGTTAACAGAACTACATTGAAGCACTCTTTGGTTCAAGGTTTAGCCCCAAAACTTGGGTATAGGCACCTCTGGCCTGAGTTACCCCAATTGTACGTTCTGACGATTCGATCATCGGACGCCGCAAACTCACTACAATAAACTGAGCCTGCTGAGCCTGATGTTTGATCATTCTAGCTAATCGCTCTACGTTTGCTCCGTCAAGGAACATATCGACTTCATCAAAGGCATAAAACGGTGAAGGGCGATAGCGCTGTAGAGCAAAAATAAAGCTCAGAGCCGTCAAGGATTTTTCGCCCCCTGACATAGACGCTAATCGCCGCACGGGTTTACCTTTAGGATGAGCCACGAGATTTAACCCCCCGTTGAACGGATCTTGCGGGTCGTCAAGCTGCAGGTGACCATCGCCATCGGAAAGTTCGGCAAAGATGGCCTGAAAGTTTTTGTTGACGGCAGTAAAGGCTTCTTTAAAGGCTTTGCAGCGTAAGGTTGTGAAGTTTTCGATGCGCAGCAGCAGTTCGGTGCGTTCTTCGGCGAGGGTTGTCAGTTTTTGAGTGAGTTCGTCTAGGCGTTCTTGGGTGCGGTTGTGTTCTTCAAGTGCCAGCATGTTAACTGGCTCCATCGCTTCTAGACGCTTCTGCAGCGATCGCACTTGCTGTTTCAGTTTTTCTAGGTCAGTGTCAGGCGGAATTTCGGGTGGCGGGTCGGGCAGTTCAGCCGCTTGAGCCGTCAGGGCTTGTTGTCGTTCTTGCTGTTGCTGGCGTCGTTCTTGCTGTACCTCTTGTAGCTTTTGGCGCTGCCAGTCGAGCTGCTGAAGGTCTACCTGTTGCTGTTTGAGCTGCCGTTCGGCGCGATCGCGGTTGGCTCGTTCAGTGGCTAACACTTTATCTAGTTCTGCTAGCTCTGAGCGAGTTCGCATAATTTGGCTATCTAACGCCGCTTGCTGCTCAGCTAAGGCTGTCTGTTGATTAATCTGGGCTTGCTGCTGCTGCCGATAGGCATGAATTTGGTGCTGGCTTTGCTGGAGCTTTTCTTGCAGACGCTGCTGTTCAGTTTGCAAGAATTGTTGCCGTTGCTCCGTTGATCTGACGGCCTGCTGGCAAGCTGCTAGATGAGTTTCCAACTGACGCACCTGGGCTTGAGCAGCCTGCCATTCGCTATGGGTTTGAGATTGCTCAAGCTCTGCCAAGGCTTCTCGCTGAGCCACTATTTGCTGCTCTAACGTCGGCATTTCTTGGGCTAAGGTTTGTAGCTGGGTTTGGCTGGTAGCTAGCTCTTGCTGAGTCTTTTGCTGCTGCTGTTGAAGGGTGGCTTGTTGCTGCTGTAACTGCTGGAGTTGCTGCTGCGCTTGGGCAATCTGTAGCTGCCGTTCGCGATAATGCTGTTTGGCCTCTATTAAGGCTTGAGAATTTTGCTGTAGGGTTTGCTGAGCTTGCCCCAGGCTTTGTTCACAGCGCTGCAAGATTTGCTCGATGGCTTGCAGGCGATCGCGTAGGGCGATCGCTTCGGCAGATTCCGCCGCTTCTACAGTGCCAAAGTGCAGCCGTCCTTGGCGGCTCAGCATACTGCCTCCGGTCATAGCGCCGCTGGTTTCTAACAGTTCACCTTCTAGGGTGACCATGCGAAACTGGCCTAAGTGGCGGCGGGCGGCGGCCAACTGCTCAAACACCACCGTATTGCCAAAGACGTAATTAAACACGTCTTGATAGGCCGGTTCACAGTCGATCAGGTTCATCGCATAGTCCACCATGCCTTCTGGCCGCTTCCACTCAGGCATAGGGCTAAAACGCGGTACCCGAATAGCGTTGAGGGGCAAAAAAGTAGCCCGTCCTGCCCGTCTGCGCTTGAGCAATTCAATTCCAGCAGCAGCGGTACGATCATCCTCAACCACCAGGTACCCCAAACGGCTACCCGCCGCAATTTCTAGTGCCAACTGATAGCGCGGCTCAACGCGACCAAGCTGAGCAACCAAGCCACAAACCCCAGGTAGATTTTCATTGAGTAAGACTTTGGTGGCCTGGGTGCCCTGGGTTTCTTGCAGGGCTTGGGCTTGGGCTTCGAGCTTGTCGAGTTGGCGCTGTTTGTCGCGCTGTTCTTGCAGCAGGCGATCGCGAGTTTCTTGCTGCACTTGCAATTCCTGTTCGGTAGCGGCGACGGCTTGGGCTAGGTTTTGTACTTGCTGCTGGGCAGTGGCTTGTTCTGCTGCTAGTGGCTGATCGATACTGGCAGCGGCAATGGCCTGAGCTAGCGATCGCAGCGTTTCGCTTTGCTGCTGCTGTTGCTGAGTTAGCTGCTGTAACCGTTCTTGCAGCCGCACCTGCTGGGCTTGTTTGGGCGCAAGCTGCTGTTGCAGCGTGTCTAGCTGATGACGGTGTTCAGCTTGGGCTTGCACCCAGGCTTGCGAGGCATTGGCGATGGCGTCAGTAGCGGCTCGTCGCTGTTCTAGTTCGCTTTGGGCGGTTGCTAGGGTTTGCTGTTGCTGGGCTAGCTCTTGCTGTAAAGACTGGGTGAGCTGTTGCTCAGTTTCAGCCAGCGCCGCTAGCGAGGTTTGCACGGTGGCTTGAGCCTGCGCAATCTGTTCGTGTACGGTTTGGCTGGCAGTGCGTAAATCGGTGGCTTGCCGCTGCAGTTGGCGGCGCTCGGCTTCTTGTGTTGCCAGCGTAGACTGTAGCGCTAAATGATCTTCTTCTCCTAGCGCTTTGACCCGGTCGTTTAAGGCGCTCAGGGCTGAAGTGGCTTGTTCAATCGTTTGCTGCAGCGCTGCAATTTCTTTGGTTAGGGCGATCTGCTGGCGATCGCCCTGCTCAATTTGGGCTGAAAGCTGCTGAATTTGCTGCTGCTGCTGCTGCCAGCCCAACACCGTCTCCCAAAGTAGCCGTTCTTGCAGTTTGGCTTTGAGCTGCTGATATTTTTCGGCTTTCTGCCGATCTTGAGCCAGTCGCTCTAGCTGGACATTCAGCTCTCGCTCAACAATATGAAACCGCTCCTCGCGATCTTTAACAGCGTCTAGCTTTTGCTTAGCCTGTTCAATTTTGCGATCGAAAGCGGCTACGCCTGCTAGCTCATCAATGATTTCTCGTCGCTCTCGCGGATTCATGGAAATAATGCTGGTGACATCGCCTTGCAGAACGACGTTATAACCTTCGGGATAAATGCGAAAGCGCTGTAGCTGCTCGTGCAGTTGACTAAGCGTACAGGCTTCGCCGTTGATGTAATAGTTTGAGGTATAAGTGCCTTGAGCGGTAACGCGCAGGCGGCGGGTTACGCTCCATTCTGAGGTGGTTGGCAAAGGCACAATTTTGGTGGCGGCTTCCTCATGGCCGTTACTGTCGGCGTTATCGGCGTCTAAGTCTGCTGCTTGCGCCAGCAGTTCCACCACATCGCCAATGTCAAAGGTGGCCGTTACGCTGGCTTCGGCGGTAGAGCGACGGCTGCTGTGATTTTGATTGACTAAATCGGGTAAGCGCTCGGCTCGCATGCCTTTTGAGCTAGATAAACCCAGGGCAAACAGCAGTGCATCTAAAATATTTGACTTCCCTGACCCGTTTGGCCCCGAAACCACGGTAAACCCTGGCAACAACGGAATCTTGGTCGTGCCACCGAAAGATTTGAAATGAGACAGTTCGACGCTTTTGATATGCACTGGCTAGCTGGTTTCCGCAGTGCGTACAAATGTACCACTAACTATAGCACTGTAACACGTAGTTCTAGCAAAAAATAGGCGCGATCGCACTTAAAATCTCTAAACCTCATGATTTTTAATGTTTCAGTGCAAAATAAAGCCAGGATGTCAGTCAGCATCCCTGCCCTATGCTCCAGAGAGGCCAGACTCTGTGCTACCTGCTGAGACTAATCTACGACAGCCCGTAATTTTAGGCTTTGATCCAGGGCGAGACAAATGCGGTATTGCCATTATGGGGGTCGATCGCATTTTGCGTCACCGAGAAGTGCTAGCCGCTCCGGTAGCCCTTGAGCGGATTCAAGCTTTACAGCAGATCTTTCCAATTTCAACTATTGTCTTGGGCGATCAAACAACCGCCAAAACCTGGCGTCAACAATTGGTTGCCTTGCCTAACTCTCCTCGCGTGATTATGGTTGACGAACGCAATAGTAGCTTAGAAGCCCGCGATCGCTACTGGCAAATCCATCCCCCTAAAGGACTCCAGCGGCTTTTGCCCCACGGCCTGCGAACCCCCCCTGGCCCCATTGACGATATTGTCGCCATTTTGCTGATTGAGCGCTATCTTAATCGGCTGACTCGCTAAATCTGCGCCCGAATTGTAAACGAGTAATCGCCCCCTGGCTCTAGCTGATAGTCGCACTGTTCTAAAAAACGATTGAGCGGTTCTCTAATCAAAGCTCTACCGAGAGAAGGTTCAACCGTAAGCGCGCCCTGCCGAAAGCGCCATTTAAATTGCCATTCATAGTTGTTGGCTCTCACTTCTCCTTCAATCTTGCCGTGCTGCCAAGACTGATGAGTAATACGAACATAAGCAGTTGTTTGAGGAAGGCGCTGACGGGTCACGGCAAATAGCGGTAGCTTTGGAGCATAAAGGGAACGCCCTTCCTCAAACCTGGCTGAACCTGCAGCCGGAGGTGACTGGAGCGTGCTTACTAGCTAAGATAACGATATGCTGGGCTAGAGATCTAGCCTTTGCCCTAAAAAGGGAGAGAAGACCCGCCATCAGGCAGATTTTTTTACCCTTGTCTCTCACAAGACTCTATTCAAATAGCCCTCAAAGGCGGTAGCCTATGGGGAAGGACGCATTCATCTGATCCCGTTCGACAAAATTGCCAGCAGCAGATTTTGTCAACGTTGCCTCCTACGAGGAAGTCGGGTGTGGCTCTGTTCTTAAAGCGTTGAGATTTCTGGTTGGAATTTGCGCGTGCCCAAAGTTGGCATTATTTATAACGACATTAAGCCTGCAGCCTGTCAAGTCGCTGAAGATCTTCAAGACAAGCTATCGTCTCATGGCTATGAAGTTGTCACGGCGACAGGTGTCGGCGGCCTATTAGGCTATTCAGATCCTGCTCATCCCATCTGCCATACCTCTATTGATAGCCTGGTACCGCCCCATTTTGACGAAGAAATGGCCTTTGCCGTGGTGTTAGGTGGTGATGGCACGGTTTTATCGGCGTGTCGGCAAACGGCTCCGGCTGGCATTCCGTTGTTGACGGTCAATACTGGGCACATGGGCTTTCTGACAGAAGCTTATATCAATCAGCTCCCATTTGCTCTAGACGCGGTTTTAGCCAATAACTACGAAATTGAGCAGCGGGCTATGCTGGCGGTGCAGCTATTTCAAGATTCAGCGCTGATTTGGGAGGCGCTCTGTCTCAATGAAATGGTGCTACACCGGGAACCGTTGACCAGCATGTGTCATTTTGAGGTGGCTGTGGGTCGCCATGCTCCGGTTGATATTGCGGCTGATGGCATTATTATTTCAACTCCAACTGGCTCGACGGCTTACTCGCTTTCAGCGGGTGGCCCGGTGATTACGCCCAATGTGCCAGTGATGCAACTGATTCCGATTTGTCCTCACTCGCTAGCGTCGCGGGGGCTGGTTTTTCCAGATACTGAGCCTGTCATTATTACCTCTGCTAACCCCGATCAGCTAGTGATGGTGGTAGATGGTAATGGTGGCTGCTATGTTTCACCGACCGATCGGGTGAAAGTGCAGCGATCGCCTTATTCGGCTAAATTCATTCGCTTACAGCCCCCGGAATTTTTTCGCGTTTTGAGAGAAAAGCTAGGATGGGGACTACCGCATATTGCTAAACCGACGTCGGTAGAGTTGCCATAAGCCTGGTAAAGCGGAATGCCAGTTCACCAATGGCGGCAGCGCTCTGTTCAGGGGTGGCAACCTAAGCTAGATTGAAAACGTCCCTGTAATGCAAGCGGCGGTTGTGCTGAGGCAATAGCCCTATTGCTGCGAGTTTGGCCATGCCTTGGCATTCATCTTTATGAGTCGTGGATGATGAATACGGTTTCGACAGATTCAGCCCCTCGGGTGCTTTTGATAGAAGCGAATCAAGAATTAGCCGCCCGTTTGTCTAGCGACTTAGAAGAGTCTGGCTACGAAACGATTGTGAGCTATGATGCCGCCTCAGGTCTAGCGCAAGCCCAATCCGTTCAACCAGCGCTCATCATCATCGATCGGCTGCTAGCGGGAGAATCGGGGATTGATTTGTGCAAGCATTTGCGATCGCAAGGTCTGCGCGTACCCATGTTGCTAATGATGGCTAAGGATGCTTTAGCCGATCGCATTGCCTGTTTAGAGTCGGGGGCTGATGACTATTTTCTCAAGCCTTATCGCTCTGAAGATTTTCTCAAACTGGTACAGCTTTACCTGCAACCTAAAGAAGTTAGCAATGAGCGGTTGCGCTTTGCTGAGCTAACCCTGGATCTGGCGACGCGTACCGCCACCCGTAACGAACGGGTAATTGACCTGACGATGAAAGAATTTGAATTGCTCAAATATTTAATGGAGCATCCTCGTGAGGTCTTAACCCGTGAACAGATTTTAGAAAATGTCTGGGGCTACGACTTTATGGGCGAATCGAATGTGATTGAGGTATATATTCGCTACCTGCGGCTGAAAATTGACGGTGAAAACGAAAAACGCCTGATTCAAACCGTGCGGGGTGTAGGCTATGTCTTGCGGGAGGCGTAAAGATAAAAATGCAATTGCATCATTTGACCCAGTCATCTCTTTGGAGACAGATTTCCATGACTCAAGTACGCTGGATACTGTGTGGGCTGTGCTTTTTGCTCATGAGCTGTTCTGCTTCTGAACCTGTGACTTCGGCTGAACCTGTTCCGGCAAATACCGCCGAAACGGCAGAGTCTGCCATTGAGGAACCGACTCAATTACTTTTGAGCGATCTAGGTCAAGTGCTACCGATTACGGCTCAGGCAGAAATTAAGGGCGAGATCATTCAGTTAGAGGTGGCAGAAACCCCTCAGCAGCAGGCGCTAGGCTTGATGTATCGGGCTGAGCTACCGCCTGATCGGGGCATGCTTTTTCAGTTTAGTTCGCCTCGACCCGCTAACTTTTGGATGAAGAATGTGCCCGTGCCGCTGGATATGGTGTTTATTCGCCAGGGAGAGGTGCAGGCGATCGCTGCCGAAGTTCCCCCCTGTAGCAGTGAGCCTTGTCCAACTTACGGGCCGGGTCGCGTCATTATTGATCAGGTAATTGAACTGCGCAGTGGACGAGCCGCCGAACTGGGCTTAGAAGTAGGGGATACGGTGAGCGTAACAGCGATCGCTACCGAGTAAAATTAGCAGCTTTTTTCCATCCGCCTACAGAAACTTGATTCTGCCGAAAGTCTGATTGAAATTAATTTAAAGTGTAAGATTCTTAGACTATTCAATTGGCAGTTATTTTGATAACTTAGCTGCATCCCTTAGAAAAGACTGAGTCAGCTGAGTTTGCTAAGGATGCCGATACGCAATTCAGGTAGTTCGGCGAAATTCTATAGTGTTTCTCAGGTCTGTCTCAGTTCGCCAAATTACTGATAATCTAAAAGACTTTGTGTTTTTTGGATGACTTTTTCCTAGTCTTCTACGGAGGTATTTCTAGCTAGGAAGCAGTTCTATTGAACAAAAAGTTTATCAACCCAAGGAGGTGAAGTTGTAATGACCCCCAAAAGTTATTCCAAGCTGATTAGATTTCTGCAAGAGGAGTTGGCAATTTCGCCTTCTTCCATTCAAGTTGCCCTCAAGCGCAGTGAACAAGATCCAGGGCCGCTGCCGATGATTTTGTGGCAGTACGGACTGGTCACACTAGAGCAGCTAGAGCAAATTTATGACTGGTTAGAAGCCGCTTGAGAACTTTGCAGAGGTTGACATGAACAGCAAATTTGGGAGGCGACGCCTAGGCGTCGCCTCTTTGTTGTCTGGGCTAGGGTCTAAGGATGGGGTTTGCGGCTGGCTGTTGCCGCCATCCAAGTGATCACCCCCAAATGGCTAAAAGCTGCTGACAAAAATCCTTTTACAGCGCCTTTTGCCTTCCAGTTTGACCAGCGCTGATAGGTTTAACCAGCCGTCAAAATTTCGCTGGCAGCCGCAATGCCTGCTCCGGGGGTAAATCCATCGCAACCTAAATCCAGGAAGGTGGCCTCTAGCGCCCCAATTACAGTGAGAATATCGCGATCGCTGATAAAACCTAAGTGCCCAATGCGGAAAATTTGCCCTTTCAGGTGATCTTGACCGCCCGCTAAGGCAATATCAAAACGCTTTTTCATGACGCTACGAACCTGTTCAGCTTCGACCTGCTGAGGCATCACAGCCGTGACCGCTGGGCTAGCGGCTTCGTCGCTGGCAAATAAGGGTTGCCCCATTGCTCGCATCGCCGCTCGTGTGGCTTGCTTTTGACGCGCATGGCGGGCAAAAATACGCTCTAGCCCTTCTGCTTTCATCATTTGCAAAGCTGTTTGTAGCGCAAAGACGAGGCTAATCGGCGGTGTAAAGGGATTGCTATTTTTAGCGGCGGCTTTGCGATACTTGCCTAAATCGAGGTAGAACTTAGGCAGAGTTGCCTGCTCATAAGCCTGCCAAGCTTTAGCGCTAACGCTGACAAACCCCAATCCGGGAGGAATCATGTAGCCCTTTTGTGAACCAGAGCCGACCACATCTAGCCCTAGTTCGTCAATGGGTAGGTCGTAAGCGCCCAAGCTGGTCACCGCATCTACCACAATCAGCGCTTCACCGTGGGCTTTGACATGAGCGTTGATGTCTTCTAAAGGATTGAGCACGCCCGTCGAAGTTTCGCTATGGGTGATGATGACAGCTTTGATGGCTTTTTCCGTATCAGCTTCTAGAGCCTGCTTGAACGCATTCGCATCGAGTGGTTTGCCCCATTCAGCCGTAATGATGTGAGTATCAAGGCCAAAGGCTTGAGAAATTTGTGCCCAGCGATCGCCAAATTTGCCGTTAGAGCCAACCAAAACGCGATCGCCTGGACTGAGAAAGTTGATGATGCCTGCCTCCATCGCGCCTGTACCACTGGCACTCAGCACTAAGAGGTCGTTTTGGGTTTGGTGCAGCCACTTCAGGTTTGCGGTTACCTCCGCCATAATTTCGGAGAATTCACCGCTGCGGTGGCCGATAGGGTGTTTAGCTTGAGCCAGCAATACTTTTTCAGGTACCGGGGTCGGTCCCGGAATCATGAGCATCAACTTGTTGTCCATGAGTTTTGCCTATGCGAAAACGACGCCATCAATCTTGAGAGATCTAAGACTACTCATCATACCTGTCTTCACTAATTTTTTAGAGAGGGCAGCAGTTTGTGTCAAAGTTTGCAGATTGAATGATATCGATTTGCCCCAACTTATACCGATTCTTCAAAAGAAAGGTACAGATGAGACTGACGAAACGTATGCAGAGC
>NZ_JBQLZL010000112.1:0-4965 GCF_052168255.1 Almyronema sp.
TTAGAGTCTAAAGCCTCTGATAGCAAATCTTTCCGTTCTACTTTCTACTTCTGCCTTTAGCCATAGCTTGCCGCAAGCTGCTTAGGAGCTTGGAGCTAGGCATAATTAAGCCGTTATAAATTTGAGGTTTTTGATTTGTCTGCCTTGATTCTACTGCTGCTGGTTTGTCTCGCTGTTGGCGTTGGTGTGGCGGCTTTTTCGGCAAACCAGCGTCCACCTTCTAGTCGCTCTCGGTCTGGCCCTGCTCGATCGCAGGACACCCAGAGCGAACTTGCTGACCGCTACCAGCTGCGTCAAACGTTTTTCTCCTCCACTGAAGCTACTTTTTACCGGGCTTTGCAGGCGGCGCTGGTCGAACAGTTTGTCGTTTTGGCTAAGGTACGCGTTGCCGACGTGCTTAAACCGCAAAAAAATCTCAATCGGAGTGAGTGGCAGCGGGCTTTCAATAAAATTTCTGCCAAACATTTTGATTTTGTTCTTTGTGACAAAGCTAGCTTGAAGATTATTGCGGTGGTTGAACTGCACCAGAGTAGCCGCGATCGCTCTGATCGCTCCAAACCAGATGACTTTCTCTCGCAAGCTGTTGCCAGCGCCGGACTCCCTCGCATTCGCTTTACCGCTGCAACGGCTTACCTGCCAGAGGTGATTCAAAGTACGGTTGCTCAAGCTTTAAAATAAATATCTCAGGGGCTGGGTAACGCTCTATTTTGCTGCGGGCTTGAGGGGTGGCAATGTCCACAAAAAAGCTAGCCATACTGAGTGGTCTTTTTTGGCTGCTGGGGCAGACCGTCTGTCTGTGCTCATTGGGTGCCCCTGCAGCCGCGTTAGCCACGACCTTCACACCCGCACCAACAGCAACAGCAACCTTGCTAGCGCAGGGCGATCGCTTGTTTTATCGCGGCCAGTTTGCCAGCGCTTTGGCCTGCTATCGGCAAGCGTTGGTGCAGGCGCAGCAGCAAGGCGATCGCCTTGCCATTGCCACTGCGCAGCTTCAAATCGGCCAGGTTCTACTCAATCTGGCTGACTATGGGGCGGCAATAGCAGCTTTGCAACAAGCGCGATCGCACTACGAAGCCTTGGCTGATCCGCTAGGACTGGCAGAAACGCTGAATCAGTTGGGTATGGGACAGCGCCGCTTGGGGCAGATAGCAGCCGCGCAAACAGCGCATCAGCAGGCATTGGCTCGTCTAGCGGAAGTGCCTTCTTCGCCGCGTCGGCTCCAAATTGAGGCTGAAGCTCTGCACAATTTAGCGGCCATTCAAACCCACCGGGGTCAGTATGCTCAAGCGCTGGTGCTTTACAAACAAGCGCTGGTGCGGCGAGAACGCGTTCAATCGGCTACGCCAACGGCGATCGCCGCTCGTTTTCATCTGGGACGAACGTTAAATAACCTAGGTGGCCTGTACGATCGCTTGGGCAATTTTCCTCAATCACTGGCTCACTATCAACGGGCTATAGCGATCGCCCGCGACCTCGGCAACCGCGCTAGCGAAGGTCGTTTGCTCAACAACCTGGGCAGACTCTATCGGCAGCAGGGCAACTATCGATCTGCCCAAGTCACCTATCAACAGGCGCTATTGCGTTTACAGCCTGTGGGCGATCGTGCCAGCCTCAGCCAAACGCTAACCAGTTTAGGGCTGGTGGCAGAAAGTCTGGGAGCGTATGACTCGGCACTGGGCTACTATCAGCAGGCTCAGTCGCTGGTGCTCACCCTGGGCGATCGCCGTCAGCTAGGTTATCTAAACGACAGTTTGGGCGGGCTATACTACCGCCAAAGCCGCTACCGAGAAGCACTGGCTGCTTATCAACAAGCGCTCAGTCAGCACCGGGCGATTGGCTTTCAAGCGGGCGAAGTCGCTACCTTGATCAATCTAGCTGGCGTTTACACGGCGCTGGGTCGTTACCCGGTTGCGTTGGCGCAGTTGGAAACGGCTTTGTCGCTTGCGGATGGCGCTCAGCAGGGCGAAATTTATGGCGCTATGGGCGTTGTTTACGAACGCGCAGGCTACTCTCAGCAGGCGCTAAACGCTTATCAGCAGGCACTAGCGGCTGCCCAGCAGCGCGGCAGTGGAGCGGCGATCGCGTCTGCTTGGGAACGGTTGGGCGGTCTGTATGGGCAACTCGATCAGCTAGTTGCGGCTCAGACTGCCTTGCAGCAAACGCTAGACCGGGCTAACCAAACAGGCGATCGCGCGACTGCCGGACGCACGTTGAACAGTTTGGCTATTTTGTCTGCTAGGCGAGGAGATGTAGATCAAGCCCAGATCTATCTCAGTCAGGCGAGAGGGCTTTTGCAAGCATTGGGCGATCGCGCTGGCGAAGCGATTGTGCTGAGTAACTGGGGTCAGTTACTGGCGTCGTCACAGCCGCTCTTGGCGATCGCCCTTTATAAACAGTCGGTCAATTTACGAGAAGATCTCAGATCTGACCTGGCTGGGCTTTCTCCAGTGCTACAGCAGTCTTTTACCGACACGGTCGCCGACACCTATCGGCAACTGGCAGACTTGCTTTTGCAGCAAGACCGGGTGTTAGAAGCGCAACAAGTGCTAGATCTTCTCCAGCAAGCCGAAGCCAGCCGCTATTTGCGTAGCCCCTTGACGGTGGCTGAGGTTGCCCTGCAACCCCCTGAGCAAACCCTTTTGGCTCGCTATGGCGATTTGCAGCAGTCGGCGATCGCCTTGGGGCAAGAACTTAACCAACTGCGGCAAATTCCGCTAGATCAGCGATCGCCTGCCCAACAACAGCGACTGGCTCAACTGGTGCAGTTTCAAGATGACCTCAATCGCCAGTTTAACCAGTTTGTCAATACGCCAACGGTCGCGGCTACCCTAGCCCAGCTTAGCCGCACCGCCCAACGCGCCAACGTCGATCCAGCCGATTTTGATGCCCTACGAGATAACCTGCAACGGCTAGAAGGCGCTTTACTTTACCCCTTGCTGCTAGAGGATCGCCTAGAGCTAATTCTGACTTTGCCAGAATCTCCCCCCCTGCGGCGCACCGTCTTTGTGAGTCGCACAGAGTTAAATCGAGCTATCTTAGCTTTTCGTCAGGCGCTAGAGCAACCGGGCAGCGACGCGATCGCCCCCGCCCAACAGCTTTACGACTGGCTGATTCGCCCCCTTGCAACTGACTTAAACCAATCTGCAATCAAAACGCTGGTTTATGCTCCTGATGGGCCGTTGCGCTACATTCCTTTAGCTGCCTTGCACGACGGTCAGCAATGGCTGGTGCAGCGCTATGGCATCAACGTGATTACGGCTCAGTCGCTAACAGAGCTTGATACCGCCCCTAACCGTCAGCCCCATGTTTTGGCAGGCGCTTTTGCCAATCCAGATTTGCGCTATGGGGTTGCTTTGGGAACGCGAGCGGCTGACTTGAGCGGTCTGCCGTTTGCCGGACAAGAAGTGCGCCAGATCCAAACCCTTTGGCCGCAGGCTCAGGTCTTGCTTGACCAAGCTTTTAGTTTGGCCGCCGTACAGCCCAGCCTGGGCGACTATGACATTTTGCATTTTGCCACTCACGCTGCTTTTTTGGCGGGTCAGCCCGAAGACTCGTTTATTTTGTTTGGCAATGGCGATCGCGCTACGCTGCAAGACATTGGCAGTTGGTCACTACAGGCCGATCTGGTTGTTTTAAGCGCTTGTGAAACGGGGTTGGGCGGCTTTGGCAATGGCGAAGAAATTCTAGGATTGGGCTATCAGTTTCAGCGACGCGGAGCGCAGGCGGTACTGGCGTCTCTGTGGCAGGTCAACGACAGCAGCACCCAGCAATTGATGGTGGCTTTTTATCAGCAGTTGCTAGCCGGACAGAGCAAAGCAGCGGCCTTGAGAGCGGCACAGCTCAGCTTGATCACGGGGGGTGAGGCAACTGCCACCGGAGATGAGCGCAGCATTCAGGTCATCCCTGCTGCCAGTTCTAGCCGCCGTGGCTCCCCTGCCCTGGCACATCCCTTCTACTGGGCACCGTTTGTGCTCATCGGCAACGGCCTTTAGGCACCCGCTAGGGCAACAGCGATCGCATCGACCACCCGCGCCACTGGAATCACCTCTAGCGGGCTTTTGAGACTTTGACCTTTGGGAATGATAGCTCGCTTAAAGCCCAGCTTAGCCGCCTCCTTCAGCCGCAGTTCCATTTGCGAAACCGGGCGCACCTGACCGCCTAAACCCACTTCCCCAATTAACACCGTGTAAGGATCGACTAGGCGATCGCGAAAACTGGCCACCACAGCGATCGCGACTCCCAAATCGGCGGCGGGTTCTCCTACACTTAGCCCGCCCGACGAAGCCACATAAGCATCTAGCTTCGACAGCGGAATTCCCACCCGCTTTTCGAGCACTGCCAAAATTTGCAGCAGGCGGTTGTATTCAATTCCCGTTGTTGAGCGTCTAGGTGAACTGTAACTGGTTGGGCTGACCAGCGATTGTAGCTCCACCACCAGCGGTCGGGTGCCCTCACAGGCCACAATGGTGGCAATTCCTGGGACAACCTCATCGCGATTGCCCAAAAACAGCTCCGATGGGTTGCGCACCTCCGCCAAGCCGCGATCCACCATTTCAAACACACCCAGTTCATTCGTTGCGCCAAAGCGGTTTTTCACCGAGCGTAACAGCCGATGACTGGCAAAGCGATCGCCCTCAAAATACAGCACCGTATCTACTAAATGTTCCAGCACCTTTGGCCCTGCGATCGCCCCTTCCTTCGTAACGTGACCCACAATAAAAAGGCTAATGCCCTCCCGCTTCGCCACCTGCATCAAAGCCGAAGTACATTCCCGCACCTGCGAAACCGAACCAGGAGCCGAAGTGAGCTGTCCGTAGTAAAGCGCCTGAATACTATCAATCACAGCCACCTGAGGCCGCAGGGATTCTAGCTCCATGAGAATAGTTTCCAGGTCAATTTCAGGGAGGAGATAGAGGGAGGAGATAGAGAGGGGGGGAGGGGGAGATAGGGGGATGGGGGGATGGG
>NZ_JBQLZL010000113.1:0-8223 GCF_052168255.1 Almyronema sp.
TAAACGACTGTAAACCGCTAACAGCCTACCTTTCCTTCTGCCCTCAGCCTTCTCCCTTTAGCGATCGCTGCCTCAAAAGCTAAATTCAAAGTTCGGTCTTTAGGGAGAGGAAGAAGCCATTGTCTGCAACAAAACTTAAGCAAGGTTTGCATTCCACAATGGCTTCAGAGGCTCCCGTGAAATATCACATTGTCTTGCATCGTCCGATAGATTTGAAAGACATTGCTCAAAAAGCTGAGATGGCTCAGTCTCCGCGTCACGGTATGGGTTTACTGGCGCAAAGGTTGAACGCTCAAGTGCATCAGCCTCAGGGGTTACCCCTTTCGCTGAGCGATCGCCTGCAAGCTAAGCTGGTTAACTCGCCAGAATCTTGGGCCTTAGCCCGATCGCTAAAATCTCAGGTCGGTGCAGAAGACTGTATTTTTTGCACCAGCGAGGCAGGCGGGCTACAGATAGCCGCCGTCTGTGGTGCCCAGCGCGATCGCCCCCAACTGGCAGTTTTTGTTCACAATTTAGATCGACCGCGAGGGCGGCTAGCGCTAAAACTATGGCAAGCGGCAAAGCGAATTGATTTGTTTTTAGCCTGCTCTCAACTGCAAATTGATTTTCTTCGTCAATATTTGCCCATATCGCCAACCCAGGTAAGATTTATTTGGGATCACGTAGACACCCAGTTTTTTACGCCAGGTTTGCCAACAGCCGCTAAAAAGCGACCTCAAATTGTCAGCGTTGGGTTAGAGCAGCGCGATTATCGCACGCTGGCAGCAGCAACGGCTGATTTAGCCGTAGATGTAAAAATCAGCGGTTTTTCCAGAGATGCAGTAGCGCTAGCGCAGGCCATGCCTGACCCCCTGCCAGCCAATATGTCGCGCCAGTTTTATGCTTGGCCTGAGCTGGTGCAGCTTTACCGGGATGCCGATGTGGTGGTGGTGAGCGTGCGCGAAAATCGCTATGCAGCGGGCGTTCAAGCTTTAATGGAGGCAATGGCTTGTCAGCGTCCGGTGGTCGTTACCGCAACGGCGGGGCTAAGCGCTTATCTCAACCCAGAAGCCGTCACCTGCATTCAACCTGGAGACGTTCAACAAATGCGGCAGGCGATTTTGCACTACCTTGATCATCCTGATACGGCGCTGGCTAAAGCTCAGTACGGCTATCAGCTAGCGCAGGAAAAACACACCATGGAGCGCTATACCGAAGACGTAGCCGCCTGTTTGCAGTCGCTCTAGCCAGGGGGCAAAGCGGGGTGGGCTAGCTGAGCGATCGCTCAATGGTAACGCCTCGTTGCCGCAGGGTTTGCTCAAACAAATCTGTTGTTAGGGCTTGCTCAATCGGCCAGACACCGGGCTGATGCAGCTCACCCGCTAGCATGAGTTGGGCTACGCTACCCGTACCATAGCCAGCGGCGATCGCAGTATCGGCGTGAACCAGCGTTGAGCAATAGTGGGCTGATTTGCCGTGCTTTTGGCCGTCAATATCTGCCCGCATGGCAATGCCTGTGCCGCTCAGGCGATCGCTCACCTGAGTCATTTGATAGCTAGCCTTAGCCAAAAGCTCCACCGTTTGCGGCTGTCGCAGCCAGTTTTTCGGAACTGCGTGAGCCATCAGCCAGGTGAGATAATTGTAAAAATTAGGCAGTGAGCCAAACTTGGTAACAACCGTTTGCACCGGAAAAGACTGGGGCAACGTCATCGCCTCGACGGTTCTAAACCAGTACACGTTGCAGTCGCCATAGGGGGCAGGAAATGCCACTGTTTCGCGCTGACTGTAGGGGGCAATTGTTTGCCATTGCCCTGCAATCCAGGCCAAAAACGGATGTTGCAGTTCTAAAAAAGTTGTCCGCATCACCGTGATGCCTGCCCCCCCCGACCCCACTACGACATAGCTCAGCTTGACTGCCTCAGCCTGATCAAGCTGTTCAATACCCTGCCGTACCAGGCTATTGGAAATTCCTGGAAAAACGCCAGTGCTGAGAATTGCTGTCACACCTGCGGCTTGGGCTTGCGATCGCAGCGACAGCGCTTTTTTCACATAGGGCGGATTGTCTGCCACATCTATATAGGCTTTGCCCAGGTCAATACAAGCTTGCAGAACCCGTTCATCACGGTAGCTAAAAGGGCCAGCGCAATGAATGACTAAATCATGAGCCGCGATCGCGCTTCTGAGCGCTGTTAAATGGGCTAAATCTAGGGCAATCAGGCGTACTCGCTGGGGATACTGTTGTTTTAGCTGAAATTGAGTCCGGGCGGTTCGCCCACTCAACGTCAGGGCGGCCTGCGTGTAGGTGAGTAAATCTTCAGCTACGCGGCTGCCAATGCGACCTGTGCCACCAAGTATAAGAACCGTTTGTGTCATCCTGCTGTTTACGTAAGAGAAGCTTGATTGATTTGGCAACCGTCGGTGTCAGCCAGTTTGCAGTCAAAGACTGAACTTTGACGTTAAAACGAAGAAGACGGCTACTGTGGCTCAATCAATGGTTTATGTGCCTTATTTCGGATCTTCTCTGGTTAAGCTTGCAAAGTCTTGTATCTTAGGGTTCACTGTACTGTCGGTTGCTAGCTGCGATCGCCCTTTGTCTCAGCCAAAGGCGCAGACCGTAATGCCCGTGGTGCAATCTTTTCAGGTTAGCTTAGAGAAGTCCAGCCCGATGAACCAGCCGCTTTTATTTGATGCCGCCAGTGATTTTGAAAATGGCATGGCCGTTGTTCGCTTAGGCGATCGCCTCGGCTATATTGACCCGACGGGTAGCCTGGTGATCAATGTGGTCGATGCAAATGTGACGCTGGTTTCCCCTTTTGCTGAAGAACGGGCGATCGCTCAAGTTGGCAACTATTTTGGCTACATTGACCGCAGCGGCGATTGGGCAATTGAAGTGC
Organism: Almyronema sp.; assembly: GCF_052168255.1. NCBI lineage: Bacteria > Bacillati > Cyanobacteriota > Cyanophyceae > Nodosilineales > Nodosilineaceae > Almyronema > Almyronema sp. Next base: position 2,874 of record NZ_JBQLZL010000113.1, read on the forward strand.
AGTTTCGCCAAGCCAAACCTTTTTCAGAAGGGCTAGCGGCTGTCCAGGGAGGCACCAAATATGGCTACATCAATCCTCAGGGAGAATGGTCAATTGAGCCGCAGTTTGACTTGGCCGAAAGTTTTGCCGAAGGGCTAGCCGTCGTCAAGTTACAAAGCCAGTATGGCTACGTTGACCCGACTGGCAAGCTGGTGATTATGCCACAATTGCGCGATGCCTGGAGCTTTTCTGAGTCGCTGGCGGTGGCTAAAACGGGCGAAAAATATGGCTACCTCAACCCTGCAGGTGAAATGGCTATTGAGCCACAGTTTGACGGGGCGTTTAGCTTTTCTGAGGGGCTAGGGCGAGTGCGCCAGGGCGACAAGTGGGGTTACATTCATCCTACGGGCGAAACGGCGATCGCGTTTGAGTTTGACTTTGCCAGCGACTTTTCAGAAGGCCATGCTGTGGTTTTGGTAGACGGTAAGTGGGGCTACATCAATCCAGTCGGTGAACTGGTGATTTCGCCACAGTTTGACTATGCGGCTGATTTTTCAGAAGATCGCGCCGCTATTCAGCAAGCCGGACGCTATGGCTATATCGACAAAACGGGTGAGATAGTGATTGAACCTAGCTTTGGCAGTGCGGGTAAATTTTCGACTGGTTTGGCTCGTGTTCAAGCAGGCGATCGCTGGGGCTACATTGACCCAGATGGCCGCTTGATTACAGGGGCATCTGGCCGCTAACAGACGAGCCAACGGGCAAGGCTTGTAGCTGAGCGGCTAGCGCTCGTACCTGAGGTAGCACAGGGGTAAGTTCAGCCTCATTTTGCCGCCACTTTTGCGTATCAGGTGGCGTCAGAGTAAAGCGAGAGTGGGGCAAAGTTGCCGTAGTCACCTGTGCCAGTTTGCTATCAAAGGGAATTTCCATAAACTCGCACAGTCGCTGTACTTCTGCCTGCGGTTGAGCAATCAGGGTTTCGTATTGCACTACGCACCACTGCGACGACGGCACCGTACTCAGCGCTGTCAAAATAGCCTGGTTGGCGCTTTGCCACTGAAAAGCCGCAATCTCAGCTAAAGACGCCTGGTTAAGCGCCTGCCAACCCGGTGGCAAAATCAGCGACCAAGGGTAGCCCGTCCAGTTGGGCAGGTCTTTGTAGGTAATAAAGCGGCCCGATTTCCAGGCTTCCATCAGGCTACTGAGGTTGGCTTCGGGCTGGCGGTGCAAAAAGATAAATTTGGCGTTGGGAAAAATGCTGTGAAAGAAAGGAATGCGCAGGGCGTTTTTGGGGGTTTTTTCTAAGAATCTAATTTTTTGGGGGCGTTCGGCTAACGCTAAATAGCGATCGCCGTTGCAGTCTTGCAACGACGCCACCCAGTTTTGCATAAGTTGCTGAGCCGTTTCAAAGTCTGCATCCGCAGCCGTAAGCTGATTGGAATGGTACCCCCGGTTGGCCGGGTTGAGCTTGGCAATACTTTCAATTTGGCGATGACTTTCGCCGCCAACAGTCCACAGCGTTCGAGCCTGACTGAGGGTTTCAAATAACAACGTTGAGCCAGAGCGCGGAGCCGCGACGATAAAAATGGGCTTGCGAAAAGACACCCGCAAGGATTGGGTGGCCGAAGGTCTGAGCGCCGGAACCGCAGGCGATGGCGAGGCGCTTTGGCGGGGAGGAAGGCTTTTGAGCCGTAGCATCGCTTCTAAGCGCAGTTTGAGAATGCTCAAAGCGGTGGCACCATTGCTTTTAAGTCGCAGATTTTGGCCAACGGATTGCGCTGCCGTTAGGGTACGCTGGTTGAGCTGAATCTGGGGAGAACAGTCAGCCGGATTGGAACCAGCCGTCAGCCACAGCGATCGCCAATCCTGGCAGTGTTCTTGCAAAAGCTGCTGAAAAGCTTTGACGTTGGCTGAGTGAGCAGGGCTGGCTTGTACCTCAGCGATTAAATCTTGTAGGGCGACCTCCACTTCACTCGGCTCGGCCACCATTGAGGGCGACGCGGCTTCAGTCTTTAGCGTCCAGTGGGCTTGGGGCTGATAGGGTACCCAGCGCTCGGCGGGGGCAGGTTGAGCCATGGCCGCTTGCCAAAAGCTGGCTGAGCCGCAGGTATCAAAAACTAGGTGAATCCGATAAGTATCGCTGTTGTGGATGACTTCGTGTATTTGCCAGTTGTCAAAAATCCAGGACTCGCCAGGTGCCATGTGGACAGATTTGCCGTTGCAAACAAAGCGCACCGACGGCTCTGTCAAGATGGGAATATGAACGCGGGTACGGTGAAACCAGTAATAGTTAGAGTCGAAGTGAGCCGGGACAGAATGGTGCGGTGCCAGACGCATCAACCGCGATCGCCCAATCACCGTTTCAAACGTAGCCAACACCTGTTGAATATAAGGACAGCGCTGCAATTGAGGTGTCGGCAGCATGGCTCCAGCGAGGTCATCATTTTCTTCGCCATTAGCCGAAATGAGCAAAATAGCACTATTGCCCGCATAGCCGCTGGGATGCGATCGCCATTGCGTTTCGGCAAAAGCCTGGGCTTCTAGTGCCAGTCGCTCAGCATCAAAGCGCCAGGGAAGCTTGATAAATTCTTGGTTGAGCTTCATGCCCGCTATTTCCAGAAAGGCGAGTAGTTAATGACTAGACTTTATCTTAGTTAGAAGGCGACTAATTGCCAAAAAACGGCTGCCTGAAGCCATCCTTTGGTTTGATCAAGGTTTGAAATATCGCTGGCAAAGCAAAAAAGTTTTCTGTTAGTGGCTTCCAGCGGTTTAAGCGTCTCAAGCCTGGTGCTATCGCTATCAATTCTCTGTTCACTACTTTTAGCCTAACCATCACTCAACGGCTGAGCCAGCTAACCCAGCTTTTGTTGCTTATGGGTCAGCAATCTTACTGAAAGTTAACAAGATTAGCTTTGCAAACCCCGTGAATTCAACTATATTGGCGAAAGCTTTAAAGTGATAAAAACTCAGCATCTGCCCAAACAGTTTAAGACGCTGGGCCGACTTTTCTAGTTTCCCTGTTTTCCTGTAGAGACTGTTTGCAATCAAATCATGTAAGCTAGCCCAGGAAATTCGTGGGCTTTTCTGGTGTGATTCTAGATTTTTGATCTTTAGGAGTGCTTAGAATGCGTGGTATGCAGTGGGGCATTGCGCCTGGAATTTTGCTGTACCTGTTGTACAACGTTCCAGTTGCAGAAGCAGCAATCAATGAATGGGGCGCTTTGCTAACGCCTGCCGAAAAAACGCGATCGCCCTTAAATTCAGGGGTGCTGGCAGAGGCGACAACGGCTGATCCACCTTTTCCTGATTATCCGTTGACCTTTGACGCTTCGCTTTTGTTCCAAAAGGTTTACTTTTCAGATTCAGATAGCTATACCTTTGAACGTTTAGCCGCCGCTGCGCCCCCCACTAACGCTTCTTTTTTAGAGGGGACGGGTTTGATAGCGCAAGCAGCCCCGCCTTCACCAGAAACGCCTGAGGCCGAATCTTCTACAGACCCGACAGAACCGACAGAACCGACAGAACCGACAGAAGCTGAACCTGACGCCCCGGAAGAAACGCCTGATGCAGCGACTGGTAGCGCGGCGGATCTAAGGGTCAAACCATTTTTTAGCATTAACTACAATGAAGCGGGCGGCTACGAAGGTTTTACCGGGTTTGAAGCCTTTTATCCGCTGATTCAAAATCCTGGCAGCAACGTTACGTTTCTCACCGGACGCCTCACCATCAACAACGACATCAATTTCGGTGGTGGTTTGCAGGCAGGCTATCGCTCCCTCTTTAGAGACGTCGCTATTTGGGGGGTCTATGGAGGTTTCGATATTCGTGAAACCGACAGCAGCACATTTGGACAGCTCGGCTTTGGCGCAGAGCTTTTAGGAGATATCTGGGATACTCGATTAAATGCCAGTTTCCCCATTGGCGATACGCAGCAATTTGTCACTTCTGGTGGCTCCCAAGCTATCAATCCTCGCTTTTCAGCTAATCAGTTGCTAGTTGACGAAGCGATCGCAGAGCTATTTGAAGCTGCGATCACAACGATTTCTTTTGATGCCGGATTCCAATTCTTTGACTTTGGCGAGGCAGGTACCCTCTGGGGTCGCAGTGGACTGTACTACCTTGGCGGCGAAGCCTCTGACGATGGCTTTGGCGTTAGAGCTTCGGTAGATTATCGCTTGCAGAACAATCTGCGCTTTGGGTTAGGCGTTCAGAATGATGGCCTCTTTGGCACGAACGTCCTTTTCTCGGTTAATGCTTTAGTTGGCCCCGGTGCCCCCATCCGTCGGCCTTCAGAAGCGGCAGGGCAATTGGTGCGACTCTGGTCGAGAGCCAACGAACCTCTCGTTCGCACCAATACAATTTTGGTAGAAGAGCAGATTGAAACCCGGCTCAACCCAGATGTAGCAGTGATCAATCCGGTGACGGGTCAGGCTTACACATTCCGCCATGTTGATCCTGGTAGCGGCAACGATGCCGCAGCAGGCACGTTTGAAGCTCCGCAAGCCACCATTGCTAGCATTGTCGGCATTACCGCTGCCAATGCCGACAATATTATCTACGTGCAAGCAGGCAACGCCGGGGGTGGCTTTACTATCCCCGATGGGGTGCAGGTGCTTTCCGTTGGGCCTGTCCAACTCTTGACCACTCAATTTGGCGCTATTACGCTACCCGGTTCGGGCAGCGGTAATTTCCCAACTATCAGCGATACGGTGATATTGGGCAGCGATACGGTGATATCCGGTTTTGATATTACCAGTGCTGGTGATGCCATCTTTGGGCCGTCAGGCATTAGCGGCACCGTTGTCATCAGCGACAATACTCTCAATGCGGGAGACGATGGTATTGCTATCGATGACATTAGTGGCGACTTAGACCTTACTATTGCTCGTAACACCATTGATAATGCGGGCGACAACGGTATTTACTTTGGTGATATCTACGGTTCAGGCGTGGTTGATATTGATATCAACAACAACTCTATTGATAGTAACGGCAACAATGGTATTTACTTTAGTAGTTTCTTTGATGATGTCACTGTTGATTTAACCATCAGCGACAACTCAATCGATGACAACAGTGACGAAGGAATTCGATTCGATGACGAATTTTTGGATGATGTCACTGCTGATATTTTGATTACGCGCAATTCCATCAGCAACAACGGCGACGACGGTATCTATATTGATGGTATTTACGACAACAGCGTTGTCAACCTGACTATCAGCGACAACATTATTGACAATAATGGTGGTACCGGAATCGATTTTGAAGCCGTTGGCGACAATGCCCAGGCGACTATTGCGATTACGGGCAACTCTATCACGGGCAACGATGATTACGGCATTTATTTTGGCGGCTTTTATGAGGAAGC
>NZ_JBQLZL010000113.1:8323-39890 GCF_052168255.1 Almyronema sp.
CTATCACGGGCAACGATGATTACGGCATTTATTTTGGCGGCTTTTATGAGGAAGCCGTGGTTGATGTCACGATTAGCGATAATGCCATTAATAGCAATGGTGAAGATGGTATCAGCTTTGATGATATCTATGACTACGCTCAGGTAAATATTACGATTGCTCGTAATAGCCTCAACAATAATGCTTCTAACGGTATTGAATTCAATGATTTTGAAGATTACGCCGAAGCCACTATTGTTATTTCAGACAACAGCATCAGTGACAATGGCGAAAGTGGTATCTACTTTGGTGATATCTATGACTACGCGGTTGTAGATGTCACCATTAGCGATAATACTATCGACAACAACGATGAGGATGGTATTCGCTTCCAAAGCATCTATGACTATGCTGAAGTCAATATAGCCATTACTGGAAACAGTATTAGCAACAACAGTGACAATGGCATTTACTTTGATGGCATTTATGATGATGCCGTTGTCAATTTGACGGTTAGTGACAACACCATTAATGGTAATGGTGAATATGGAGTTTTGATTGAGGAAGGGATTGGCGATGATGCCAACGTCACTATCAGCTTGACGGGCAACACCATCAGCAACAATGGCAACTCTGCTTTTTACATTGAAGGCATTTATGATGATGCCGTTGTAGATATTACTATCAGCGATAACGTCATTGAAAATAATAATGACGATGCGATCGCGATCGACACTATCGCCGATAACGCGACCGTTAATTTGACGATAGAGCGTAACACCCTTCAAAACAACAATGGAGCGGGTGTTTATCTCTACTTAGAGGACAGCGCTGAAATTTGTTTGACGCTCTCTGATAATATTTCGGTCAATACAGGGACAGGATTTGTATTGAACAACGATGCTACGCCTGCCCAGTTTGAGATTGTTAATTTAGCTAATCTCACAACCAACAATACGGGTACCTTTTCACCCGCCGACCCAGCGGCTAGCGGGGACTTTACCAACGTGCCCTCTTGTCCGTAACCAAGCTGACCTTAGGGCTACAGCAGGGACAGCAAGTGAACGTTCTGTCCCTGCATGGCGTATTTTTAAACTTTGAGGAGCCTATTTTGCTCTGCTCATTTTACCTAGCTGGATTCAATGACTCAGGCGACTTCTCCAACTGCCAACTCCTTAAACCTCGGCATTTCTGCCTCTCGCCAATTTCCTAGCTGGATGCACGATGAAGGGTTGAGCCTCGCCTTCACCACTTACCAAAGCCAACTGCTGCTGCTGCTCGGTATGAATCAGCAGAATAAACTGTCGGCCAGTGTGCGGTTGTTTGGCCGAGCCATGGGACTGTATGCCACCCCCGATACTGAGCGGCTTTACCTCAGTACTAAGTTTCAGCTTTGGCAACTCGACAATGTGCTCAAACCGGGGCAGCAATACCGCGACTGTGACAAGTGCTACGTTCCTCGCTTGGGCTATACCACTGGCGACCTTGATATTCACGATGTCACGCTGGATGAAACGGGGCGCATTTTGATGGTTTGCACGTTGCTCAACTGTCTGGCGACCGTTAGCCAAAAACATAGCTGTGCCCCTTTGTGGATGCCGCCGTTTATTTCTAAGCTGGTGAACGAAGATCGCTGTCACTTAAACGGGTTGGCAATGGTGGCAGGGCGACCGGGGTATGTCACGGTGGTCAGTCCGGTTGATTTAGTCGATAGCTGGCGGGATAAACGTCGCACTAGCGGTTGCGTGATTGATTTAGCCACCAATGAGATTGTGGCAACCGATTTATCTATGCCTCATTCACCCCGGTTTTATCAGGGCAAGCTGTGGTTGCTGAATTCGGGGACAGGTGAGTTTGGCTATGTGGATTTGGCGTCTGGTCAGTTTGAACCCGTGACGTTTTGCCCTGGCTACCTGCGCGGACTCGCTTTTTGGCAGCATTTTGCCATTGTGGGGCTGTCTAAGGTGCGATCGGGCGATGGGGCACTCTCTGGGCTGATGTTAGATGAACTGCTGCGCGAAAAAGACGTAGAATCACGCTGCGGTTTGATGATTATTGACTTGAATACAGGGGCGATCGCCCATTGGCTACGGCTTGAAGGCCAAATTTCTGAGCTGTATGATGTACAGGTTTTGCCGGGGGTAAAGCGTCCTATGTCTTTGGGCTTTCAAAGTGACGAAATCAGCCGCTTGCTCACCTTTGAAGAAAGGGCGAATGGGTTGTAAACATAGAGCTAATGAAGCTAACGGGGCGATCGCAAGGTGATCCGCGTTAGCTCCGGGGGGCAAAAAAGCCTACCTGGCAAATACGTTCCCAGACCGCGATTGACGTAAAGCTGATTGTCACCCAGCTGGCTTAGTCCCATTGCCCATTCCCAATGTTTGACGACTTTGGCACAGCGATCGCTCATGTAAGGAATTTGTTCTCGCAGCCACCCCGGCACAGCATGGCGAAATCGCCGTATAACTGCTGGGGCTGGCCCCCAACCGGGCAACACAATCTGCCCCCCGTGGGTATGACCAGACAACTGTAAATCGACCCGCCATGTCTGGAGAATTTCGGCGCTGTCAGGATTGTGAGATAAAACCAAACGCGGCGTTGTGGGTGCCAGTGAGTCGAGTAGGGGCTGAGGGTCAAACGCTTTAGACCAAAAATCGGCCAGACCCACCAAGGGCAAATCTGGCCCTACGGGATAAGCAATTTGGTTCCAAAGCACAGAAATACCCGCTTGGGTTAAGGCCGCCGTCACCACCTGGCGGGCGTTACAGCGGTAGAGGTCGTGATTGCCTAAAACAGCGTAGGTTCCATAAGTACTGCGTAAATGCTTGAGCTGTTGTGCCAGGGCATAGGCAGGCTGCGGATCGTAGGTAACAAAGTCGCCTGTTAGCAAAACCAGATCGGGCTGAAGCGTATTTGCCTGGGCGATCGCTTGCTGTAGCAAAGCATCTGACAACCGCTGACCGTCGTAGTGAAAGTCAGAAAGCTGCACCAGGGTCAACCCATCGAGCGAAGGCGTCAAATCTTGAATCGAAATTGAAAGTCTTTCAGTGGTCAATGGCCCCGTCAGCAACCGATGCATCGTATTTTCAGCAGTTTGAGAGCATTCTCAGCGTAGCAAACCGCTATGGCAGACGGGGGGCGCAGGTTTCCTGGCTTTGCCAAAGCTTAATCAGAGCGGCTCAAGAGGCAGAGGCACTGTCGCTACTTTTACTGCTGCCTGATTTTTGGTCAATTGCGATCGCTTGCTCTAAGGCTATTTTTTCCTTAGCCCGACGGGCATAGGGTTGCAGCGCGGCTAGATCCCAACCTGTGAGGATACTTAAGTTTTCCAGCGTCATGCCCTTCATCAGCATTTCCACACACCAGGTTTGCTGGGCTTGTTCTATCTGGGGTGACGTTCCGGCCAGGGTAAACAAATCAGCAGTGAGGGTTTGCCAGCGCTGGTAGATAGCCTCAACCGACAACGGTTGGCCAGCTTCATCGATAAACAGGGCTGACTGTTCCCCTTTGCGACTTTTAAGCCACTGGGTTAACGGATTGCGGCTGTAGGATCCGTAGCGATGTCCCATAATCCAGCGGTTGATCGGTACCTGCCGTACGGCTCCGGTCGTTACCTGTAGCAGGTGTTGATGGCTGTTGCTAATATGGTGCGATCGCTGCAAGCCAATAATTTCTTCTGGGCTTAAACCAGCCCCAAACAGCACATAGACGAGTGCATAGTCTTGAGCGCTGCTTTTTTTGGCTCGTTGTAAAACTGCTCGCACCAGCGTAGCAGACAGATCGGCTACTTCTAAAGACACACTTGCCCGCGCCGCCGGAACCGACTCCAGACTGAGGGAAGGTGTTTCAGGACGCGCTACGGTAGGGGAAAAAGCGCCCTGCAGAAAAAGCGTCCCTAAATTTTCGACGAACTCTTCGCGATCGCGCCAAAACTCGTGAAACTCACTGGTAAACTCCAAAACCGCATAGCCAAACAACAGCGCGTTGAGCAAGCTAGCCAGCTTTTCTAACTCAATCTGACTTTGCAACTGCTCTTGCTTCAGCACCGTCGCCAAATATTGCTGGGTGTATCGATTTGCCTGCCGCAAACCATAGCCGAGTGCTTGGCGATTTTCTAAAGGATACTGTCCGGCTTCGCCCACTAGCGATCGAACAAATTCTGGAATCTGAGCCAAAGACTCTAAGCAGTCTTCGGCATAGCTTTTCAAAGCTTGGGAAATGCTACCCGCCTGATTCACTTGCTGATTGAGGGTTTGTTGAAGTTGCTCAAACACTTTGGCATCTTCAAGGACGGCTAAAAGCAAGCCATGCTTGCTGCCAAAATGGCGAAAAAGGGTCACTTCATTGACGCCTGCTATATCGGCAATTTGGCGGGTAGTGGTTTCGGTAATTCCCTGAGCAGCAAAGAGCTGTAGGGCTGCTTGAATAAGTCGTTGACGAGCTGAGTTACGCTGAGAAGTCATAAATAATGCAAGTAGCGCTTGCACTTTTAAGGGTAATGCTGTTAAGCTCTAATTGCAAGTGTTACTTGCATCTAAGGCCAAGGGTTCCGACCTGTCCTGTCCCTGATTGAGTTTTCCCTAGCCTATCTACTTCTGCCTTAGATCATCCAAAAACCGCGTAGAAAGGGCTTGACCAATAATGAGGAATTTTTATGAAATCGACCGCACTACAAGCGGCTCCGGTGGGTAGCCGCCCCCTGCCCCTTAACTGGCCAACTATTTTCTTCTTTGCCATCATTCATGCGTTAGCTCTACTGGCTCCTTGGTTTTTTTCCTGGTCAGCGTTAGGCATTACCCTCTTTCTTCACTGGCTCTTTGGCAGTATTGGCATTTGTTTGGGCTATCACCGTTTGCTCACGCACCGCAGCTTTCAAGTACCTAAATTTTTAGAATATGTAATTGCCACTATCGGTGCCTTAGCGCTGCAAGGGGGGCCTATTTTCTGGGTTGCCGGACATCGTCAGCACCACCTCCACACAGAAGATATTGACAAAGACCCTTACTCGGCTCGGCGGGGCTTTTGGTGGAGCCACATGCTTTGGCTGTTCTACGTGCAGCCGCAAGTCTTCGATCGCCAGCAATATCAGCGATTTGCGCCTGATCTGGCTCGCGATCGCTATTATCAGTTCCTCGATCGCTATTATTTGCTCTTACAAGTACCCCTAGGAATTTTGCTCTACGCCCTTGGTGGCTGGTCGTTTGTGCTGTACGGTTTAGTTGTCCGCTCGGTTGTTCTTTGGCATTCTACTTGGTTGATTAACTCGGCCACGCATATGAAAGGCTACCGGAGTTTTGAAGTTGAAGATAACTCTCGTAACCTCTGGTGGGCTGCTTTGCTAACCTATGGCGAAGGCTGGCACAACAACCACCACGCTTATCCTAACGTAGCCAAAGCTGGCTGGAAGTGGTGGGAAGTTGACTCAACTTGGTGGGTGATCAAGGCGCTGCAGTCGGCAGGGTTGGCGAAAAAGGTTGTGATGCCACCGAGGGTCTAAGAAAGGGTTTAGATAGATTTTTTAACCATTTACAGTTCGATCTAGAATTTGGTTTCTAGCATTCAATTGCTTAAGGTAGGCGTTTGCAGCAGCAAACGCCTATTGCCATCAAGCCAGCTCCTATTACAGCCAATGATTTAAGTCGCGTCCTATCAGGTTGGCTAGCTGCTGTACTTCTAGTACAAATTCTTCAGATAACCGTTTTTTTAAGCTGGTAGCTAAAGGCGGACGAGGTTTTTGCTCGGTGTTTAAACGCTTGAGAGCGGCTTTGGTGGTTTCTAGTAGCTTTCGCCGCCAGGATTGAGGTAAAGGAACCAAATATTTGCCAACGGCTAGGACTTCAGCAGGCGGGTATTTCAGTAACTTTTGCAAAAAGTAACTACGAACTTTTTTGTTGGCATTGATGGGAGAGAAATCGGTTTCAAAGGTAGGGTTAACCCCCAAAAACAAAAAAGTTTCCTGACAAATTTTCTCAGTAGCCTGCGTGAACTCGTCGAATAAAATAATTTTGACCTGGGCTTTGCCAAAGATGTCGAGATATCTTTTCACCTGCGCTGTAAAGCTAGCAATCTCTCGATAAAAAAGGATTTTAGGTTCTACACAGCGATCGGGAATATGTTTTCCTATTTTGCGTTCTGGCTCTAGCATTAAGGCTTTTTCAAAGTCTGGTACTGTCTCACTCGAACCATTAAACAAATGCTGGCTATGAAGGGCATACATCATTGATATCGGTTCGCGGAGCATGATAATAATTTTGGCTTTCGGTTCAAAGCGATAAATTTCTTCGGCAGCTGTTTTTGAATAAAGATAGGTGGGGGTGCCTTCGCCGCATATTTTGCCTGCCCCATCGGCGAACAAGGCTAAATATTCAGAGCGTGAATGGGCTTTACTTTTAGTTTTTAAGTCGGTGTCGAAATAGTGAAGTTCCTTAAGCTGAGGAATGAAAATATCAGGGTGGCGGTTGAGGTATTTGCAGAGAGCCGTGGTGCCACACTTAGGAGCGCCTACAATAAAAAAGCTGGGCTTTGGCATAAAAGTTACGCTCTCTGGCTGGGAGCGACTGGGGTGGAAGATTACCAGGTTCAGATGGACTCAACTTGCCTGGGTACAGACGGTTTAGCGGTAAGGTTTACCAACTGCTATCCCAGGAGGCTATATGACCGTGATGGCTCAACAGCCTTTTGAACAATTGCCCGATGGTGCTTTCTGAAACTAAGGTAGCATTGTCGATTTCTAAATTCCAAGGCAGTTCGACCTGCAAAGCTCGTTTGTTAATTTCGCTTAAGCGATCGCTGGCCATAGGAATATGAGAGGGGGTATCTCTAGATCTAGCGCCTTCTATACAGGTGGCCAGTGGTGCTTTGATGGGGATAAGCAACCCTCGAAAGGAATACCTTCCAGATCTGGACAGCGCTGGAGAATTTCTCGAAAGATGGATTCAATCTGCAAGCATTTGATATTTAGATGCTTGGCTAAGGTTTTGCCTACAAACGTTTTTTCAGCCCCCTTTAAGCCCACAAGCAACAATCAGGTACACGGTTTGGTTGTTGCGAGATGAGTAGAGCGTCATGGCTAAAGGTCAGTTGCGATCGCTAAGCAAATTCTTGGCGCGGTTCAGCTTATTTATGCGCGGCTTCCTGGCCGTAAGCATTCCAGGCTAAATCAACTAAGCCAGTGACAATGGCTGTGGCGACGACTGCGTTTCCTTTACGGCCTTCAATGCGAATATGGGGGACAAAGCAGTCTTGCAAGCGGGCTTTCAACACATCCACGTCTAAAAAACCAGCCGGGGTCGCCACTATTAAGGCGGGTCGTACTTCTTCAGCTTCAATCAGATCTACCAGCGTTTCTAGCGCAGTTTGAGATTCACCAATGACAAAAATGCCTTCAGGGTAGCGTTTAGCCAGTGTTTCGATTCCCCAAGCCGTTTTAGTTCTGTTTTTTTGCGGTCGGGTTAGCGCATCCATGCTGCAATAAACCGGGTTGGCAAAGGTTTTTTGAATGGTAGCGCTAATACCCACTTGAACCATTGGCACATCAACAATCAGCGTCGTTCTAGCGGCTAAGGCCGCCGCCCCTGACTGGAGTGCCTGCTCAGAAAATTGAATTAAAAACTTATACTCAAAGTCAGCCGTAGCATAGATCACGCGACGAACAATTTCATACTCTGAAGGAGAAAAGCTATGTTCGCCAATTTCGCGATCGATGACTCTTAAGCTTTGGGCATCGGTAACGTGCCATTCCATGTGAAACCTACAAACTCAAATGCATATGCTAAAGCAGCGATCGCTCAGATATCCCTGCCTGACTTAGCTGCTGAACGTTAAGTCGCAGGATTGTCTGAAGCAATCATAGCTTAGCGTATTCAGGACTCTGCTTAATCACAATCCCATTGCTGACCCAGATGACAAGTCCCTTTTGTTCTAGCTAACTCAGCCTCAAACAAAAGGGACAGCCCTGCTTACAAGACCATTGAGCATCACCCGTTGGCTGTTTGCAACAGGGCTAGCGGGTTTGACTCAACTTCGGGTTTCTGAAGGGGTTGATTGATTGAAGGTGGGCGTTAGATACGCTACCAACAACCCAATCAAAAAGCCAGCTACGTTACGCACAATGGGGAGTAAATCGCTGGTTCGAGAAACCACTGGCCCTAACCCAAAGGCGATGAACAAAATTCCCCACAGCGGTGAAAAAATTAGCATCCACTGCCAAGCAATTAGCTGACCTTGCTTGCGCGGGTGGGCGGCAAAACCACAGATAACGCCCCCTACAATTGAGGTGATTAGGGTCAAAATCCACTGTTCGCGAGGTAAACCCGGTACCACGGCGCAACCGCCCTGGCGCAGGCACGTTTCAATTGAAGATAAGGCTTGCAGAATAGAATTGTCTTCGCCGTTGTCTCGTACAAAAAACTGGTTGCCGTAGCGCGTTTGTAGCTCAATCCAAAAGGTGCGGGTCAGCAGTTGATAGACATCGTCGCCTACGCTGAAGTTGAGCAAATTGCCGCCGCGCGGATCGGCCACCAGCATAACGCTTTTATCGTCTAATCCCCAAAAGTCTTTAACCGCTCGTCCGGGTGTGCGATCGTACTGGGTTAACACTCTCAGTTTCCACCCCGTTTCGGCTTCAAACTGCGCTAGGTGGTCGTTGAGATAATCTTCCTGAGCGTCTGTGAGTGACTTAGCCAGGTCGATGACTAATGTTGCTTCTTCCGGTAACAAGTCTGGATTGTTATAAGCCCCGGCAGTTGGCGCAACCGCCCAGGTAGAAAGCGCCACGACACCAGCCAGCAGCAGAACGAAAAACCGACGGTGAAAAAAGTCTTTTAAGTGATTGCCCATGAATTGATTGCAAGCGTAAATAGCGGTTTATTGAAAAGCGTTGATTTGTAGACTACCTTAGCGGTTAAGCAAATTGTTAACACTTATTTACTTAATTCTAATATTAAGGAGCCAGGGCTAGTGCAGTCAATCTGACTCAGGCGGCTGACGCGGCGTTTCTGCTGCTTCAGATCGGGGTGAAGCGGGTGGAGCAGTTGAGGTGGAATCAGCGTTAGGGCGATCGCGGGTGGCTGCTTTTGCTTGAAGGGTGGCAGATGGGTGAGCGTAGCGATCGCGGGTGAGTTTTTGTCTGGCCTGAGCCTGCCGAGCTGCCTGACGCCGCGACCGTTTTCGTTGGGGTGAGCGGGTAAACGTTTTCCAGGCCGCTTTGCAACCAACCCAAAAACTGCGAGTCAGGTGCTCTGCTTGTTTGGCTTGGTGATGAGCCTGATAGAGGCTTTGATCAACCTGCTTGACCATGTGATTGGCTCGGTAAATGCCATCACTCATGCCGTCTGTGAGTTCAGCAATCTCAGCCCCGGTTAGCCGCAGGGCTTCTAAGGTGGGGGGGAGTTCCTGATTGAGGGTTTCAAACAGCCGTTCTGCACTGCGGGCTGCTTTGGCCAGTTCTCGCAGGGCTGGCAATGCCATTAACATCATGGCGGTGAGACTCATCGCCAACAGCAAAATAGATAGGCCCAGCCAGAGTAAAGGATCCGCCACAAATGCCGCCTTTTAACTCTGAGAAGTTGAGTTATGGGCTACCGGAGCCTCTTGGCGCAGCTCTTCTAACTCATCTCGGCTGGCGGCTTGGCCAGCGGCGATCGCTTCTCGCAGCCGCATCAAGGTTCCTTCCCAATTGCGTAGAGCGGTTTCAGAAAGGCGATCGGCTTGCAATTGCAGGCTGGTTGATAAGTCTTCTGCCAGTTCTGGCAGGGCATCAGCCGATTTTTTCAGAAGCTGTCGGGTTTCTTTGCCTGGGCGCGGGGCCGCTAAAAGACCAGCAACTGCGCCAATCGCAGTGCCAATCACAACTCCCCCGAAAAACGCGCCTGCTTTGTTTGACATGGGTGAATCTCCTATCTCGGCAAAGGAGTGGCCGCTTGGTAGCCTGCCAAATAACAATACTCTAATTGTGCCGTGTTGAGACGCTTATGCCTCGACTCAGCGCTGATCCGTCAACCGAACGGCGGGGCGATAGCGCCACCAAAGCTGGTAAAGCCAGCTTGTGTACCGCAGAATTTGCTGCACCTGATGCAGCCGCGATCGCAGTTGCCGATATTTTAACCGTAGCTGTAGCAGCCCTAGCCGTCCTTGATGGAGCGCTAAGGGAGAAACTGCCAGGGTTTGTTCTAGATCAACCGTCCAAACCTGAAGCTGCTGGCTCATTTCAGCACAGCCTCGCTGTAGCTGCCAAAGCCGCCAGGTCATCAACAGGCAAAACAGCGCCGTTATTAGATTGAAGCCAATCACAAAAGTCAGCACATCTGCCTCCGGGTAAGCCTGCCTCCACCTTACTGGCCTGAATCAGATTCTCCAAGCTGATAGGCTTTGTTAAAGATTCTAGAGAAAAAGTGTTCAGACTTGAAAAATTATGGCTTGATAGTAGCCACTATCTAGATCGAGGTTGATCGCTCTGTAGACTTTGCGTGGGGAAAAGTGGGTGAGTGCGGCAATTGTTTATGTGAATTCGACGCAGGGCAGCGATCGCGCCAACGGCAGTTTTACTCAGCCCTTTAAGACCCTGACCTGGGCCTTGCAGCAGGTAGCCGCAGGAAGTGTGATTAAGCTAGCTGAAGGCCGCTATAGCCGCGAGACAGGTGAGCTGTTTCCCCTGGTGATTTCCCGGCAGGTGACGCTGCTAGGGGACGAAACGACTCAAGGCGTCCGGGTGGTGATTGAAGGGGGCGGGCCTTTTGATAGCCCGACTTTTCGGCAGCAAAACATTACGCTACAGCTTGAGTCAGAAGCGCAGGTACGCGGCGTGAGCATTACCAATCCGGCAGAGCGAGGAACGGGCTTGTGGATTGAATCGACGGGGCCGCTGATTACCCGCTGTCAGCTCGTGCGCTGTCGGCGAGATGGTATTTTGGTCACGGGCAACGGTCAACCCCTGATTCTCGATAATCTGTTTGTGGAAAACGGAGCCAGCGGCCTGTCTATTTTGCGCAATAGCAAAGGGGAAGTGCGCCGCAATTTGTTTCGCAACACCAGCTATGGGCTAGCCATTAGTGACGAAGCTGCGCCGCTGGTGGCGGAAAATCGCTTTATGGACAACCGCAGCGGTATTGTCGTGTCTCGTCTGGCGAGGCCAGTGCTGCGCTCTAACCAAATTGATCATAGCCAGGAGTACGGTATCGCCGTGTTGGATCAGGCTCAACCCGATTTGGGGCAGCCGCAGGATTTGGGTAATAACATTGTGCGCCTGAGCGGTGTGGCCGATTTGCGCTATGAAGGGCGATCGCCGCTGGTTTTAGCGGGCAATCAGTTAAGTTTGTCTCGGATCCAGGGCAATGTGTCGCTGGCGGCCAGTCAAATACCAGCAGCGATCGCGGTGCCGCCCATTTTGCTGGGTAATGTGCCACCAATGGGTGAACCGGGCGAAGTAGAAACGCCTGCTATCGAAACACCTAGCCCTATTGGTTCTAGTCGCTTTGCTGATATGTTGGGGCACTGGGCGGTCGAGTTTGTCGATCGATTGGCGCAGCGATCGCTGATTCGAGGTTTTCCAGACGGTACTTTTCGCCCCAATCAGCAGGTAACGCGAGCCGAGTTTGCCGCGCTGGTTACTGCTAGTTTTGCGATCGAAGCTAATCGGGCTGCGAGCCGCTTTAGCGATGTGCCGACTGATTTTTGGGCGCGAACGGCGATTTATCAAGCCCAAGCCCAGGGATTTATCAGCGGTTTTCCAGACGGTACTTTTCGACCCAATCAGCCGCTCACACGCATTCAGGCGATCGTGGCGATTGCTAATGGTTTGAAACTGGGGCAAGCCAATAGCAATCAGTTGATTATTTACCGCGATCGGGCACAAATTCCCAGCTATGCGGTAGATGCGCTGGCGGCTGCCACCCAGCAGCGTTTAGTGGTCAACTATCCCGATCCGCTGGTGCTACAGCCACTTATGGCAATTAGTCGGGCTGAGGTGGCGGCGTTGGTTTATCAAGGTTTGGTGCTGCAAGCTCAGACGCCGGCGATTGAGTCAGCCTATATTGTTCGCCCCAACACCGAACTGCCCTTGTTTAGCGACACAGAGACCCACTGGGCGGCCGAGTTCATTCGAGCTTTGGCCAATCAAGATTTGATTAACGGGTTTGCCGATGGCAGCTTTCGACCCAATCGCCCCATGACACGGGCGCAATATGCGGCTCTTTTAGTTAAGGCTTTTGAAATTACCCCCCGGCGAGCAGCGACTTCGTTTACGGATGTAGCACCCGATAGCTGGGCTGCTAGCGCTATTGAGCAAGCTTATCGCGGTGGCTTTCTGTCTGGGTTTCCTGATCAAACCTTTGGGCCAGAGCAAAACATTTTGCGCGTGCAGCTTTGGTCTTCGCTGGTGAGCGGTCTAGACCTTTTGAGTCGGGGCGCAGCGGATTTAAATCGGCTCAACTTTTACCAAGATGCACCCGCCATTCCGGCGTACGCGCAGGCCGCGGTGGCTCAGGCTACTGAGCTAGGGATGGTGGTTAATTATCCTGACTTGAAACAGCTTAATCCTAACGGTATTGCTACGCGGGCAGAAGTTTCTGCGACGGTCTATCAAACCCTGGTAGCGCTACAGCGGCTAACGCCAATTGCTTCTCCCTTCATTGTGACGCCGTGATCAGTCGCTTAGTTTTATGCGTTTGAGCTATCCACTACTGACGATGGGGTTGGCGATCGCGCTAGGATTTGGCTGGCTAGCCCCTGCAATTAGGGCTGCGCGATCGCCGCTTATGGCTTCTACCTGTCCCTATGCTCAAATTCGGCTAGAAACCACTCAAGCCATCGATCGCGGCGCAATTTGTGTAGCGGCTCGTCCCTGGTTTCGAGCGGGGCTACAGGTTTTGGTTTATTTTACCGATACGCGCCCCGCCAACCCTGGCCTCTGGCGGCACCAAGTCAGGCAGGTTGAGGCCGCAGCCGGATTGAGAACGCTGCCGCCCGATCGCTTTGAGCCTAATGCGATCGCCTTGAGCCTGACGCTAGCACCTGAGCTAACCAATAACATTGTCATTACCTATGGCGATCAGCTCAGCCGTACCCCCATCGACGATCCGGCGCGGCTAGAAGCTGTCAAACAAGCCATGAGCCAGCAGTTGCCGACTCAACCCACAGCTGCGCTGGTCACTGGGCTAGAGCAAACCTATCAGCTCTTTGCCGATGTGCCGCCTTCCTCGGTGCAAAATCTACCGCAACAAACGATGCCATCTACTGCAACTCCTGTGTCTGAAATCTTATGGCTGCTGGGGGGAAGCCTGCTGACCTTAGGCGGTCTAATGGTCGGGGCGATCGCTTGGCGGCATTATCGCCACCAGCAAAGCTTAGCTGCGAGATTGCAGCGCCTGCAAACGGCAACGGCTAACCTGCTGATGGCCTGCAATCGGCTGCTGCTGGGTGACTGGCCAGAGGCTACAGCGCTATATCAGCAGTTTGTCGCCGCTGGTGGGTTAAGATATCCGTCTTTGATTCAGCAGGTGACAGCGGCGTTGGCAGCGGCTCAAGCAGAACAGCAGCGAGCGTTGCAACAACAGCCGTTAAAACAACCCCTTGCCATAACAACGGCTGCGATGAAACGCACCCTGCGCCATTGGGAATGGATCTACCTGACGCTGCTGGGCAGTCGCGATCGCACGTTTAAGCTAAGCAACTCGGATTTGCAAGCCCTGCTGCAACCTGACCTGCCCGATACTGCCCGTTGGCTGGTGAAAGTTGAGCTTGAGCAAATTGACCCTGCCCATAGCGACTGTGTGGGTGTGGTTGGCTACATTGCTGAGGTGCAGCAGATTTTAGCGCGGCTGCAGCAAGCACCCCAGCAAGCGCCGACGCAACTAGCGACGCTACAGCAAAGCCGCCAAACGCTAGCTGACCAGCTTTCGCCAGCTCTGCAACTTGCTCCAGCGGTTGCTCTACAGCCACTCGACTCGTTAATTCAGCAAGCCACTAGCTACCTCAACCAAGACTTGCCTTTGTCGGCTTTGGAAGTTTGTCAGCAAGCGGAGCAAGTCTACCAAACGCTAGCAGCCCTCAACCAAGCGCTGACCCTACACGAACGCCAGCAGGCTGAAATTTGCGCTTACCTTGAACAAGGGTTGCAACCGCCGCTGCTTGCGGCTAAACAGCAGCGAGTGAAGCAGCTTCTAGTAGATATGCGTCGTTTTTTAGAGCAGGGACAAGATGCCGCTGTCAAATCCAGCCTTCCCGCTTTCAACCAAGCCAGTCAACAAGCGCTGGCGCTTGTCCACACCTGGCACCAGCGCTACCAGGCCAATCAGCAAACGCTGAGCCAGCTTAAACAAACGCTGACAGCGGCGCAAACTGAACTAGAAGCCCAAGCCCAACCAAACTGGCGATCGCTACAGGCTTATCCCCAGCCCCACTGGCAAGATCTCACGGGCTGCGTAGCAGA
Organism: Almyronema sp.; assembly: GCF_052168255.1. Taxonomy (NCBI): domain Bacteria; kingdom Bacillati; phylum Cyanobacteriota; class Cyanophyceae; order Nodosilineales; family Nodosilineaceae; genus Almyronema; species Almyronema sp. Next base: position 22,728 of record NZ_JBQLZL010000113.1, read on the forward strand.
GGCCGCCAAAACCCTAGCTCAGTTAAACCACGACCAAATGCCTCAGCTAGAAAAGCTAACCAGTTTGGCTCAGCAAGACCTGCCCCAAGCAGAGCGCTTAGCCACTGAAATTGCCACCACGTTGCAAGCGGTGACCCAGCAAATGCAGCAAATGAGCGATCGCCTACGTCATCTGCAAACCACTGAGCCACAACCCTAAGCAGGGCTGAACCAGAAAAACAGGTTCAATCTAGCCTTTAATGTTAGCCCGCTGAGGTAGCGTCAGGCGTATAGCGCTTGGGCATGGTGTTGGATGTGATCGCCCATAAACGTGGCAATGAAGTAATAGCTATGGTCATAGCCCACCTGCATCCGCAAACTGAGCGGTTGTCCGGCTTGTTCGCAGGCAATTTGAAACGCTTCTGGTAGAAGCTGACCTTGCTGATAAAAATTATCGCCTGTGCCTTGATCGATTAAGATTAGGCGGCTGGGATCGGCTTTGTGCAACACCAGTTCGCTGGCGTCGTAATCTTTCCAGGCGCTTTGATCTTCGCCCAGATATTGGGTAAAGGCTTTTTGCCCCCAGGGGCAGCGTGACGGAGCCGCAATGGGGGCAAAGGCTGAAATAGATCGAAACTTTTCGGGATTTTTTAGGCCGCAAATGAGCGCCCCATGACCGCCCATGGAATGACCCAAAATACCAGCGCGATCGCCTCTAACCGGAAAATTGGCGGCAATCAGCGCTGGCAATTCTTCAACCACATAGCTATACATGCGGTAGTTTGTTTGCCAGGGAGACTGGGTGGCATTGAGGTAAAACCCAGCCCCTTTACCAAAATCCCAAGTGTCTTCATCTGGTACCGCTTCGCCTCGGGGGCTGGTGTCCGGCGCAACCAGCACCAAACCTTGCTCCGCCGCATATCGCTGCGCTCCGGCTTTGGTTATGAAGTTTTCTTCAGTACAGGTAAGGCCAGAAAGATAGTACAACACGGGTACGGCTTGTGTTTTTGCTTGTGGCGGCACAAAAGCAGCAAAGCGCATATCGCAGTTGCAGGCACTAGACGTATGGCGGTAAATGCCGACCGTACCCCCAAAACAAAGCTGTTCGCTAATTTGTTCAAATGCTTGAGACATAGAAGGCTGCGCTAAAGAAGGACAACGGAAACTTGCGATCGACAATTCTAAAAGTGAGCTTAAAAAGTAACTATCAATACAGTTGAACGCCTAGATTCCGCAAAACTTAGAACAGAACGCGCGCTTTACTGTTTATTAAAAGTGTCTCCAAAAATAATTTACAACCACAACATTATGACCTGCACCCATGACAAGGTGACGGGTAATTATCTCTACTGCGGTCGGGTTTTAGGAATGACGGGGCCAGAAGACATCATTCAACTCCATCCGGATTTGGCGTTGGAATGGCCCTGTATTCGCGATCATTATCGCCGCATTGGTCTAGAACACACTGAAACCGTCATTTGGGACGATTCGCTAGACTACCTTGAAAAGCATGACGAGTATGCTCGCTCCGTCTTTTACTTTGGCGATACGGTTCAAGTTCATCAGGCGCGACAAGCCTGGTTTGAAAAATTAGACCCTGCTTGGGCCGAAGCCGTCAAGTTCATGAATTCCAAAAATAATTTTATTCAGTTGGCTCATGAACTGGGGGTGAAGGTGCCTGAAACGCTTTGCTTTTCTAGCAAAGCTGAAATTCAGCCTAGTGCGTCGCTGCCCTACCCTTGTTATCTCAAACCCGCTATTTCGGTAGATGGCGTTGGCATTGTCCGTTGCGAAGACGCAGCAGCTTTAGCGACAGCTTTAGCCGCGATCGCCAACGATATTCCCGTACAGATTCAAGCAGAGGTGATCGCTCCTAGCTTTTTGAATTTGCAGTATCAGGCAACCCCTAAAGGGGCAGAACGCTTAGCCGCTACCGAGCAAATTTTGGATGGGTTTACCCATCAGGGGAATCGTCACCCGGCTCGTTATACGCCGTGGGAGACGGTTGATCCGATGGCTGAATGGGTGGTCGAGAAAGGCATAAAAGGTATTTTTGCCTTTGATGTTGCGGTGGTGGAAGGCGATAACCAGACAGAGTTTTTGGCGATCGAGTGCAATCCTCGCTTTAACGGCGCTTCTTATCCCACTGGGATTGCCCGCAAATTGGGTATCACCCACTGGATGCACAAAAATTTCAAAACGCGGTTTCGCTCTCTCAAAGAGATTGAACTAGGCGATCTAGAATTTAATCCTGAAACCCATGTGGGTGCCATTTTAGTCAATTGGGGGCCAATTTTAGTGGGGCAAGTTTCAGTGTTATTGGCGGGTTCTCCTCAGCAGCAAGCACAGCTCATTGATGATTTAAACCAACACTTGTGAAGCGATCGCCGGGATGACAAATTGGATTAGCAATAGCTGTTAGTGCGTTAGCGCTTAGTCAAAGATTTCACAATGGAGAGGTCTTTAATTGAGCTGATCAGGCCATTGCGGTTATCCGCAGCCTCTTGATTTTTAGGCTGCACCTGACCATTTTGGTTGTAGTACTGGTAGTAGCTGTAGGTTGTAATTGAGCTTTCTTGAGCGCCATTGGCTACCATGCCCAACACCGGAATGCCTGAAACTCTTAGTTCTTCCACCGCTTGTTCGACCACAAAGCGCTTCACCTTACCGAGGCCAACAATCATCAAGAAACCATTGGTGTGAGCGCCGACGAGATAGGCATCAGCAAAGCCAAGCAGTGGCGGCATGTCATAAATGACAAAGTCAAACTTTGTCTCGACCTCTCGCATAAACCGCTGCATACCTTGAGAAGACAGCACTTTGGTCGGGTCAGGCGGCAGCGTACCTGCCGTCACTACATAGAGGTTTTCGTCGAGGGGCACTTGCTGAATCACATCTTCCATTTCTAAGTCAGAAGAAGAGATTAAGTCGGTTAACCCTTTGTTGTTTCGCAAGCCGATTTGTTTGTGGAGGCTGGGGCGACGCAAGTCAGCGTCAACAAGCAATACCCGCTGTCCCATTGCCGCCGCTGCCTGCCCTAAGTGGATGCTTACCGTGGTTTTACCAGCATTCGGCGTGGCGGAACTGGTGGTAATCGAACGCAGAGGCCGATCTGGGTTGAGCAGCCGCAAGCTGGCATAGAGCGAGCGGAAGGCTTCTACAAACGGCGTGGATGCTTGGGCTTGTAGTTCGTCTTCATCGTTGGTGATGTCAAAAATGTAGCCTGCCTGCCGCAAGCGAGTCGCTACACTGGCGGCGGGGCCGTATTTTTCCAAATATTCGTTGAAGGGAATGATGCCCAAAAGCGGCAGCTTGCTGATGGATTTGAGGTCTTTGGGGGTATAGATAATACTGCTGAGGCGATCGACAACTAGCGCCGCGCCGATGCCTAGCAGCAAACCTAAAACAGTGCCCAGCATGAGATTTCGCTTGACGCTAGCGGCTGAAGCTCGCGGTTTGCCCGGTTGAGTGAGAAGTTCCCAGGGGGTTTGGCGCTGAGCGACGTCAATGCGTAAGGCTTCGCGTTTAGATAAGAACTGGTTGAGGTTGTCGGTGGCAATTTGCAGTTCACGCTGGATATCGCTGTAGCGTCTGGCTACCGAAGATAGCTCTTTGATGCGTTGATTGAGCTGGCCAATAGCCTGCCCCAACGCCTGGTCGCGACTTTCGAGTTCGCGGATGTTGCTGGCAACCTGGCGTTCAACCCGTTCACCTTCTTGGGCTAGCAAAGGCAGCAGGTTTTGTCGTTGTTCCTGCAAATACTGAATTTCGGGGCTACCGTCTAAAAAGAGAATCGATTCTTCTGCTAGCTTTGTATCGATAGCCAGCAACTGATCGAGCAAACTTTGGTAGCGAGTCTCTTGTTTTAACAGCGAAGAAGCGGCTGTTTCTCCTTGCTGGTTGAGTTCTTGTTGCAGATTGGCATAGAGTAAGCGGGCTTCTTCTAACTGAACGCGAATGTTGAGCTGCTCTTGGGCAAAGGTGCCTACCTGCTGCGTGAGTTGCTGCCCCTGAACTTCTGGATCAATTAAGTTGTAAGACTGCCGCAGGCTCTCTAGCTGAACTTGCAGACTGTCAACCCGCGATCGCAGTTGTGGTAACTGCTCATCGAGAAAGGCAATCCCGCGTAAAATGTCGCTTTGTCTTTCTTCTAAACTGAAGTCTAAATAAGCCTGCGCCACGGTCGTCAGCACAATGTTGACGATTTCCGGGTCGGGGTGCTGATAGCCAACTTGCAAAATATCAGGAGAGGTGGGCTTGACGCTCAAACCGCCGACAATTTCTCCAGAGCTAATATCTTCTGAATAGTTAGCCTGAATCTCTTCGACGACTGAGTCAATCACCCGTGGACTGGTCAAAATTTTCAGCTTGGCCTCATCCGCCGAAACAGCGACCACATCTTCCTGGTTACTTAAGGTGTTGGGGTTAGCAGCAGAAATAATTTGGGTTTCTAGCGTAACGGGTTTGGTCAAGATCTCGAAGCTTGCTTCGTAAACAGGCGTATCCGTCAAGGCTTTAAGCACAGCCGCAGAAGCGACAACTGTTGTCACACCCGCGACTAGCAATAGCTTGCGCCGAATGGCTCCAAGCACCTGTGTCAGATCTAAGCCGCCTTCATCGCCGCCGCTAGGGGTGGGGTTAATTAGGGGTAGATCTGGCTGAGACAGAGAGGGCTGGAGGGAGTGGTCAGCGTTCATGGGAATGTCTACCTTGGCTAAACCCTACGAGAAAGTTCACAGTTGAAGGAAGTGGTTAGTTCATGTTGACTGGCGGTAAAGGCCATCAGCGGCTAATGACAGACGGACGTCAACCTGCGCTTGAACCGTGATGATAGCTGATTATGTCATGTCAAATCCGTGCGCCTTAAAACAAGCGCAATAGCGTAAAAGGTAGGGTTAAGAGCGATAAAGCACTACTGATAGGCCGAGCGATCGTATCGAGCGTGTCACCAATGCTGGCAGCCGTTGAGCGGCTGACAATCAAAACATCGTTGTTGCGTAGGGTCGGATTACTGTCTGAGTCTGCACCCTCTGCAAAATCAATATCGATTGTGCGGCGTTCTACTGTGCCATTAGGATTCAACCGCACCAGATCAACTTCGCCCTGGCTGGCGCGGTTGTTAAAACCACCCGCAGCTAACAAGCCCTGATTCAAAGGTGTATTGGGCGGTATTTGGATGATACCGGGGTTGACCACTTCGCCGACAACGTTGACTTTTACCGTATCGGGCGAAAAACTGGCCGACGCTAACTGGGCGGCTTCTTCGGAAGAAACGGCGTCTGCGGTGGGCACGATGACGGTATCGCCTTCTTGCAAAACGATGTCTTGGGTTAAGTCGCCCTGTTGCAAGAGCTGCCAGAGGTTGACGGCAATTATTTGCTCAGTGCCTGTGCGGGTGCGGCGCTGTACCTGAATTTCTCGGACATCGGCTAACGGTTTAATGCCTCCGGCCACCTGGATCGCCCGCGTTACCGTGGGCGGAATGGAGGTACCGCCGCCGCCGCCCGGTACCCCCGCTTCCCCGGTACGGGCTGTGCCTGTGACGGTGTAAGGCCCCGGTCGAAAAACTTCGCCGACAACGGCAATGTTGAGCGGACGGCTTTCGTTGGCGGCAAAACTAGCCGATGAAAGCTGTAAGGCTTCAGCTAGATTAAGCGCAGCCGTTGTCGGTACAAAGACGGTATCGCCGTCTCGCAGGGTCATGTCGTAGCCTAAGTCTCCCGTTTGGACGAGCTGCCACAAATCGACAGTGATCACTTCGTTGCCCCCAGAAGGCCGAGGCCGGGAAACTTGAATTTGGCGGAGGTCGGCAAGCTGAGTGACGCCGCCAGCGGTTTCGAGCAAGCTGGTAATGGTTGGAAATTGTGCCCCTGTGCGCTCAACGGTGTAAGAGCCGGGGGTGGTGACTTCTCCGGCGACGCCAATGCGTAAAGGTCGTGGGGTCAACAAAACAACCGTTATGCGCGGTTGCCGCAGGATGTTGCCATAGGCTGATCTAACCGCTTCCGTGGCTTGGTCGAGCGTTAGCCCAGCAAAGTTGACCTTGCCAGCTACGGGCAGCGTCACGGAGCCGTCAATCAAAATATCGTGTTCGCCACTGTATTGGGGGACGCGAAAGATATCTATTCGAATGCGATCGCCTGCGCCCAGCCGATAGCTAGCTTCAGGCACAAGGGCAACGTCTGTTGTTGCTAGATCGGCAAAAGGCCGTTCAGGATTAGCTGCCCAGACGGAAGCGGTTGACGAAACCAGCAAGGTCAAACTGGTCAGCGACGAAATCAGGGAGCGGGGGAGGAAGCTAGACGCAGTCATCCGTATAAACTCGCAAAGGCTTCACACAATGGGAAAGAGTCTATCTGGCTGCTAAAGGCTAAGCACTGAGACTTCTCCTTCAAATCCTACCGACGCATTCGGTAGCCCTACGGTCAGACGACAGCAGTTTTGCGAAAACTTCTTACAACGTAGATGTGTATAAATCCTAGATAAAATGTGACGCTGGTTTCGAACTTTAATCATCAAGGGTTTGTAAAGTTACTGCGTGGAATCTAGGAGCAAGCTATTCTTTTTCTAGCTTTATGTAAAGCTTAGAACGAGCGGCGGTGCATTTCTCCAACTTTACTTGGAAGCCTATGACGGATTGTTCAGACTTTAGCAATCACGGTTATCAAGTTGAGCAAGAACTTGGCTGTAATCGAGCGGGTGGACGGGTGACCTATTTGGCGAAAGATTGTCGTCGCCAAACGCAGGTAGTGATCAAGCAGTTTCAGTTTGCTAAAACTCAAGCGACTTGGTCTGATTACGATATCTATCAGCGCGAGATTGAGGTTTTACGATCGCTCAATCATGTCGGTATTCCTCGCTATTTAGATGGCTTTCAGACAGAAGCCGGATTTTGCATGGTGCAGGAATACAAACCAGCGATCTCTTTAACGGCTAACCGCAGTTTTAGCCCTGTTGAGGTGCAAAAGATTGCGATCGCGGTTTTAGAAATTCTGGTTTATTTACAGTCGCGCATACCGCCGATTATTCACCGCGACATCAAACCCGACAACATTTTGGTTGACGACCAGCTCAATGTCTATCTGGTTGACTTTGGCTTTGCCCGCATTGGCGATGGTGAAGTGGGTGTCAGCAGCGTCGTGAAGGGAACGCTGGGCTTTATGCCGCCAGAACAGTTATTTAACCGCGCCTTGACAGAAGCTTCCGATCTCTACGGTTTGGGAATGACCCTGGTTTGCTTGCTCACAGGCACCAAGCCCGATGACATTGGCGACCTAGTCGATATTAGCTATCGGGTTAAGTTTAAGCATCTAACCCCTAAAATTAATCCCCACTGGCTGAGCTGGCTAGAGCGAATGGTGGAGCCGCGCCTCAAGGATCGGTATGCCAATGCGGTTGAGGCTTTACAAGCGGTGCCCAACTGCCCCATCTATGCGCCTAAAGTTCGCTTAAGCCACGCCAAGGTGGTGCTGAGTGCGGTGGGGAGCGCACCGATACTAACCCATACGCTAGAAATTGATAACCCCATTCCTGATACGACGCTGGAAGGTCGCTGGCAAATTGTGCCCCATCCCCACGACCCGGCTGGGCTAGACGAGCATTCCTGGATTACCATTCAGCCTGCTGTTTTTTGTGGCAACCAGGTTCGCTGTCAGGTGACGGTAGATGTGCGGCGATTGATGCGCGATCGCCTTTACGAACGCACTTTACGGCTCACCACCAACGCCCTGCCAGAGAGCTATTCAGTCGATTTGCAGGTTAAAACAGCTCCCCTTGTGGCTCGCCAGCAGCAGCCTTACTGGCAAACCCTCAGCCTGCTGTTTCTGTTCTCTCTATTTTTGTATCGCGGGCTTTACTGGTTTGTGCTCAATAATGTAGCGCTTGACGGTGATTTAGCCCTGGCTGCTTTTGGTACTGCCGCTGGTACCGCCGCTGGCTTGGAAGTGGCTGGCTGGACGCTGGCGGCTACCGGATCTACGATTAGCGCCCATGCGGGTGTTTTGGCGGGGGGGCTAGTCGGGGCGGTTACGTTTGTCTCGGCCTGGTTTATGGCGGGGGAAATTGGCGGCAGTCTTTCTGAAATCTTGCTGGGATGTGGGGCTGGTTTAGTCAGCGGCTGGATTAGCGGGCTGGCTTTGGGGATGTCGGTTGAAGCGCTGGTGCAAAAGCTGTTTAGCCCCGGTTTTGCCCTTAGAGTGGTTCTGTTGACAACCCTACTCGGCTGTAGCGCCAGTTTAGGATTGACAATCGGACTGCTACAACCAAGTGTTCTAGCCTTGCTGGCCTTACTGGGATTGGGGCTAGCGGCTCATTTAATTCAGCAACCCCTGCGTCGAGCCAGAGTTTTAGCCAATCAGCAGCGATCGCAGCAACACCTAATTCGACCTTAAGGCAACCCAAAACTGAAAAGCCGCAGGGTTAAAGGCCGTTGCTTGAGCGGGGGGGCTTCAGCGCTACGGCCTTGACTGAATTTGTGCTAAAGCCATGGGCTTAACTGGGCAACTCCTGCGACTGAGAACACCGATGAGCCCAAAGCTGTTTCATAGCTAGCCAAACAAAGGGAGGAATGGTAGAGCCATAGCGCCGCCAAAGCCGTTTAGGCTCTTGCACCAGCCGATAAAACCACTCCAAACCCAGTTCTCTGATAAACCGAGGCGCTCGTTTTTGAATGCCAGCGTACACGGGAAAAGCACCGCCCAAGCCAATCATGACGGCTGAGACTTTACCCTGGTGCTGAGCCATCCAGTATTCCTGCTTGGGGCAGCCAAGCGATACATAAACAATACCCGCCCCGCTGTTGTTAATCTGCTCGACTAATACCTTGTCTTCTAGAGGCGTCAGCGGTCGAAATGGCAACGGCTGCATTCCGGCAATTTGTAGCTGCGGGAATTCTTGCATGAGTCGCTGTCGCATGCGGCTGAGGACAGGTTGTTCAGAGCCGACAAAAAACAAACTCACGTTAGTTTCTGAGCAAGCTTTTGCCGTAGCAAACAAAATATCTAAGCCAGCTACCCGGTCTTGAGTTGTTGCGCCTAGAAGCCGCATCATCCAGACTAGCGGCATACCATCAGGGGTGACAATGTCAGCCTGACGCAGCACACTTCCTAGATCTTCCCGCCAGTAAGCCTCCATCAACATATGTACATTTGCCACGCAGACAAATTTACTTTTTCGTTCTTTAGCCCAAGCCACAATCTGATTGATTTGTTGACCAAAGGGAAGTGCTGTTACTGGTGAACTAATAACATCAATTGCGGGGAGACATTTAGCCATACCTTTCCTAAGAAGTCGTTTTAATTCTGGACTCTTATCGATAACAAATAGAAAGAGCAGGATCACTCCGGAGAGTCCTCCTCCTATGTGAGTATTTTATTCAGTGGATACCCGTATAACTGAAAAGTTCCGATGAAGAATAGCCAAAATATATTTAGGCAGTGTGGAAATTTTGGCAAACCGCTCTAGCCACTGAAAGTTTTAGCTAAATCGGGTGGGCAAATTGCTGGATCCAAGGGGGTGAAAAGCCCATACAGGTAGCAGAGGGCAGAACGAAAAGGGTTTCTATCAGCGGTTTTCAGCAACTTGAGTGTGTCAACCGCTAGTGGCTAGAGCTATCTATTTGACGTTTAGCCAAGGAGACAACCCTTTAGCGCGATCGCCTTGAGCGATCGCTAGCTACCCGGTTGAGCCGTAGGCGGCGCTCATAGCTCAGGTTAGTTTTCATTCACGCAGTATTTGTTTATACAAATTTTAAGGAATTTTACTGAGCCTCTACGGAGACGCCCACTTAAGGGTTGACTGAAGCAACTACTGTCTGGGCGGCGTAAGGCTGCAATAGATCTTGATAAAGTTGCAGATATTGCTTAGCCTGAATGTCTAAAGCAAAGGCTCGCTCTGCTTTTTCGCGTGCTTGTACTTTTAACTGAGCCAGACGTTCAGCTTCAGCCAGTACCCAGGCAATGCCGTGGGTTAGATCTTGGACGTCGTAGGGTTTGACCAGATAGCCATTTTGCTGATGATCGACAATATCTTTTGGCCCGGTGGCGTCAAAAGCGACGACAGGAGTCCCGCAGGCTAAAGCTTCTGAGGTGGTTTGGCCAAAAGATTCTTGCAGCGAAGGGACGATCATGACATCGGCGGCTGAATAGACCAGCGCTAAGCTCAAATCGTCTTGAAAGGAGCCAAGGTAGTTGGCTTTAAAGCCTAAATCAATCGGCTCATCTGGGGCAGAGGCACCAAAAACGGCTAGCTCGACGCGCTCTTGCCAGCCTGCTTGCCCTAGAGCTTGTAAGGCCGGAACCAGCAGGTGAAAGCCTTTGCGCTGATCAGCCGTGGCCGCCAGTGCCCCAAAGAGGATAATTTGCTTGTCTGGCGGCAATCCCAAGGCGTCGCGGGCAAATTTTGGGTCAAAGGGTCGATAGATTTGGGTATCTAAGCAAAACGGAATGACTTCTACCCGGCGATCGCCCAGTAAAGAACTAGCGCGCACACAATCAGCCATCCAATGACTGGGGGTCACAATCGTAAGATCAACGTCTTGCCAAGCTTTCCGCTTACGCTGCCAGATAGCACGGGTTAAATCTTGTTCGCGATCGCTGGCTAATTGGGGGCACTGACCGCAGGCTTTTTGATAGCGATCGCAGCCTTCGTTGTAGTGGCAGCCGCCAGTCATCGGCCACATGTCTTGCAAGGTCCAAACCAAAGGCCGATTGAGCTGAGCCAGTGTCTCAATTTTGACAAAACCATTGCAAACCCAGTGCAGATTGATAATGTCAGGGTTGATCTGGGCTACTTGCTTGGCGATCGCATCCGGAAACCACTGGGCAGAAATCATGCGGTTGCGCTTGGGGTAACGGCGCAGGGGCACCCCGTTCATTTGAGGCCCTAGTTTAGTCAGCAACGATTTTTCAGCCTTCACCGTGCGATCGCGGCTTAGCTTAGCCCGCACCAGCATTTGAGACGGCACTGCTAGCTGCTTTAAACCTTGATGAAGTCGGTAAGTAGCTCTAGCGGCTCCCCCTTCAATATCAGACGTACTTAAAATTAAAGGTTTCATCAATCGTGACTCCTGATTTAGGCCGTAGAGATAACAGTAAACGGGTTGAAGACAGTCACTTTCTCGCCAGCGCTGCCGAAGACAGAAAAGGTAGTTTAAGCTGCATGGCTGGCCGCTCAATCGTAATGTAAGTGAGCGTCGCCACGATGACTGTGACCGCTGCAATGGCTAGCATTTTGACCATACTTGAAGTAGCTAAGTGGGCGTTTAGATAACCCAAAATAGCAATATGCCACAGGTATATACCAAAGCTAATGACTCCGATGTAGCGGAGCGGTTTCCAGGTCAGTATCTTGCTCAGCCATCCCTGACCATGCAAATGGCTCACCAAAACAATAGCCCACAGACAACCGTGTATTTTGTAGAGCCAGTGAGTTCCTAAAATCACTGGCATCTCACTGTGCAATATCCAGTGCCAGGTTAAGTGCATTGGCTGAGTCTGCCAACTTAAAGCAATCCCCAGCAGCGCCAAAATGGCGATGACTTCCATGACGACTTTGCGATAAGGTTGTTGGGTTTGAGAGGTGTCACTGAGCTTGATATGAACCAGTGCTGCCAGAGAACCTACCAAAAACACAGATAGATGTGGCAGCACTGAAAGCCGAGCTGGCGCACCTAACCCAACTTCTGCCAAATGACTGAACAGCATCAGCCCTAAACTGAGCGCAGCCGTTAAGATCAAGCTCCGGTTCAAGACTCTGCTAATTAACCAAGCAATGCCTGGAAGCAAAAAGTAGTATTTGACTTCTACAGGGATTGTCCAGAAATGATTGCCAGCCGTTTGCAAAGCTAGGTGAGAAAGCACATCACCAAAGTCATATTTGAAGCTGGGAAATAAACAATAAATTAACAATACAAAGATATATAAAGGATAAATACGAGTAAATCGCTTAAATCCGTAATGTAGCCATAAAGATGGATTTTTGAACTCAACATGGGGTCTCAGGAGTTGGTTCGTTAGCAGAAAGCTGCTCAATACAAAAAATAGATATACGCCGGAACGCCCCATTCCAGCATCCCCAAAGTTAAGAAATGGGCCAAAGAAAGCACCACTTTCTAACGTATCATTGCGAAATACGTTGCCTGTAGTATGCTCCAAAAATACCAGTATGACTGCGATCGCTCGTAATCCCTCTAAAGAGGGCAACCAGGTATGAGAAGCTGGCCGATCAGAAACTAGGTTGAAAACTTTGACTCGATCCTGTACCCGCTTCAAACGTATTGTGTTTAGCATGATGTTAGCCAAGCCTCGATGAATGTGATGTGGCTGGTTCACGTTTAGAGGATGTTTGAAAAGATATCTGCTGCGTAGCAAAACGGTTTAGATCTGCCTAAATTCCCCTTAAAAAGGGGGACTTCCGAGCCGATTCTTCTCTTAAAAGGATGAATCGGGGGGATCGATAAGTGCCTAAAATCACAACCACTGGCTTTTCAAACACCCTCTTAACCAGCAAGCACCCTCAGCATTGCTAAAACTAATTCAACGACTGCCAGTTAGGTTGAGTCAGGCACAAAACTGGCAGTCGTTAGCTCAAACAGTAGCCAACCGTGCCTGTTCAGCAGCTACCATCTCTTGAAAAATATGGTCTAAACTTCGCGTAATTTTCCAATCGGGAAAATGAGATTTCAGCTTGCTTAAATCTGAGATATAGCAAATATGATCGCCAATGCGATTGCGTTCAACATATTCCCACTGCACCTTACGACCTGTAATCGCTTCAACCCGTTCGAAAGCTTCTAGCACCGAAACGCTATTTTCTCGGCCGCCGCCTAGGTTATAAACCTCGCCTGGTCGAGGATGTTGGCGAAAGGCTTCAAAGGCTTGAATCACATCGTAGCTGTGAATATTGTCTCGCACCTGTTTGCCCTGGTAGCCAAAGACTTTATAGGTACCCCCATTGACCGCCACTTTAACCAAATAGGATAAAAATCCGTGCAGTTCTACGCCTGAATGAGACGGCCCGGTCAAACAACCGCCGCGAAAAATACCAACATTGAGACCAAAGTAGCGACCATATTCTTGCGCCACAATGTCGGCTGCTGCTTTGGACGCGCCAAACAAAGAGTGCAAACAGCGATCTATCCGGCAGGTTTCGGCAATACCGTTGTAGTCTTCGGGGTTGGCGTAGTCGTAGCGTTTTTCTAACTCTATTCGCGGCACTTCATTGGGGGCATCTCCATAAACTTTATTGGTACTCATGTGAATAAACACGGCTTCCGGACAAAACTGCCGCATGGCTTCTAGCAAATTGACCGTTCCTAGCGCGTTGACTTCAAAATCTAAAAGCGGAATTTGGCTAGCTTTGTCGTGGGAAGGCTGAGCAGCGCAATGAATAATAAGATCAAATTTTTCGGCTGCAAACAGGTCAAAAATGCTTTGGCGATCGCGAATATCCAAACTTTGGTGGCGAAACTGTTGGGTGGCGGCTTGCAAACGGCCTAAGTTCCACAGCGTATCTCCCTGCTGACCAAAAAACTCGGCTCGCATATTGTTGTCAACCCCGACAACTAAGTGCCCAGCGCGATCGTAATATTCGACCGCCTCTGAACCGATTAACCCGCTCGAACCTGTTACTAATACTTTCATAAATACCTCTTGACTCGTGATCAATTAATCATTCAAGCTAATAAACTTAAACAGTAGCGACTGGCAAGTTAGTTGTACTGAGAATTTCTTGGAAAACTTTACGAACTTGGTCAGGCGAGTGGAGTTTGTGATAGCCCTCAAAGTCGGGTTGAAGTTCGTGTAGTGCTTGTTCAGGGCGATCGCAAAGATAGTGCAAAGCGGCTATGCACGCAGCGACATCTCCTTCGGGGATGGTGACGCCAAATCGGAATTGCTCGATCCGTGCGGCCATACAATAGCCTTCGCTAACGATGATGGGTTTGTGAAAAACGGCGGCTTTCGTCAACAGATTGCTACTGTAGGGAAAGTTTTCGTAGGCAGCAAATAGCACATCGCAGGTATCAATTAGGCTATTAAAGGCATAGCCATCGGGAATTAGGTCAAAGTGAAAATAGCAGTTTGAGGGGGGGGCTTGCTTGATCTGGCTAATTTGCTGAAATTCTTCAGGGAAACACTGGTCAAATTCTTGATGAAACATAGATTCATCTAACTGGCCAGCAAAAACAAAAAACCAGTTTTCTTCTAGTGAGCGGCGAGCGACCTCCAGTAAGGTCAAAATGCCTTTGCGCTTACTTAGCGACCCAATCAGGCCAATAATTTTGCGATCGCCTGCCTGTTGACGAATTTTTTGGGCGAGTGGATAGTCTGAGCGGGGCGGAATTTCATCGGTGATGTCTGGAAAGGCGATCACGGGTTTGCCCAACTCTTTTTGCAAATCGGCGACTAGTTCTTCGTTGAGCAACGTCAAGGCACGGCAACGATGCGAACGCGCGACTGCATAGTGAGCTAGAGGTTCACTCAGCTTTGCCAGCGATCGCTGACCAAAGCGAAGAATGCCGGGACGAAAATAAATGCCCGACCAGTTATACGGAAAAATGTAGTCAACAATGTGATGGGTTAAGTAGTGGCTGAGGTAGTTGTCTAGCCAGTTGAGAAAAACCAGATCCGGCGAAAGGCCAATTTGTTCAGCCGCATCTCGAACTGAGCGGGCTAAATGCTGCCATCTTTCAATCACCGCAACAGGTTCTGGGACAGCGCCCAACAGTGGCAACCGCCGCCGGGGTTGTTTGTGCATTTCAAACACCCACAAGCGATCGCGATAGGCCGGACACTGTTCGTCTACCCAATCGGTGAGGTCTTGAGGTTGAGGATAAAAAGCCATCACCTGACAGGATTGCTCCAGCAAAACTTTGGTGAACAGCCTGAGATAGGTCAAGTGATGACCATTGCCAGAGTTTGTTTCAACGAGAGCAATTGTTTTCATGGTGACAAAAAGACTCACTGCGATCTAAAAGGGCTAAAAGCGGGTAAAGGCAGCCGCGTGATTACGTGGCTACCTGAACGGCGGCCAGCGGCGGCGAAAGCCAGCCGACCTCAGCTAATAAAGCGTCTGCGGCTCTGGTGGTCGATTGACCATCTAAGCGATAGGTCAAATCGGCAACGGTGTCTAAAGGTTGAGACTGGGGCTGAGGGTTGTCTAAGGCGGCGGCGATCGCCTTTTTGAGCTGGTCGGTAGGGTGCTGGTAGACCGTGGTGTAGCTGCCGTATTCTTCGAGGTGCTGATAGCCTTTGGCTGGGCCGTTTGGTTTGAGGTCAAAGGCGATGACGCGCCGCTGCATAATTAAAGCTTCTTCCGCCACGGTTGAAGCCCGGGTAATGAGCAAATCGGCAATTGACAGTAGCGAATAAACGTCTAGCTCTGTCAAGCTGGGTTCAACCACCACGATAGAAGCTGCCGCATCATCCGGAATCAGCATTTGATAGAGGTTGGGCGTCAGGCTATCGAGCGGATGCATTTTGACGATTAGCAAATATTTAGAAAAATCGACGCTGCGGTACAGGTGGCTAACATACTCGCGGTAGAGCCTCTGCTCGTCGGGCTGGTCGGCATATTCTGCCTGAAGCGTCGTCGCCAGCAAAATAACGGATTTATCAGCAAGCTGCGATCGCAGTTTGGGATAGCAAGCCAGTAGCTTCGCTTTGGCCTGAGCGGGGTTTAGCTGCGCTAAGCGATCGTGCAGAGGATTGCCGACTAGCCGTAACCGCTGCGGGTCAACGTCATACTGGTTGATCAGTTGCCGATGGACGCGCTGCCCCCAGACCAGCACCGTATCCGAGGCCGCAGTTGACAAATCTACAACGCTGTCTCGGCGAGTGCCTCCGTGCTGAATCGACAGTGTTTTGACGCCGCACTGCCGCAGCTTATCGGCTGTTTCAACGCCGCAGCGATGATAAGCCTGTTTAGAGCGATGATCGAGACACATCACCACGAGCTTGTTTTGCGGCTGGCTGCAAGCGCGAACCAAGCTAAAATAGTCGCTTTGTACCGGACAGTTGGCGGCGGCTAAAGCGGCAGAATTGGCGGCAGACAGCCGCAGCCGATGAATATTTTCGAGCAGCACGACACTCAAACGCACCTGCTGGCGAACCTCAGACCGCTGCAGCAAATTCAGGAGCAGCGGCATTAGCATCCGCTCACAGGCTTTCGAGTAGAGAAAAAAAATAATTTCTGGCTGAGTCTCTACTGCGGGAGCAGCTAGCCGATAGCTAAAAGACTTCTGCAAAGCAGCCCACTTGTTGCGGTAGCTGAGATACTGCTGCAGCGAAAAGTAATGATTGCCTAAGAGCTGAGCTTCTAGCGGATCGGTAACCTTGCGAACTAAATTGCTGAGCTTTAGAGCCATAAGACACTCACAAAACGATAACGGCTAAAGAGCAGCCAAGAGCAAATCGCAAATTTCTCTAACGGCAGCTTGCCCGCCCCCTCTTTGGGTGATGTAAATAGCTGCCGCCTGATTAGCGGGCATAGCATCCGCCACCGTTAAAGGACAGCCGACCGCCTGCATGACGGGCAAATCTTTCACATCATCTCCGGCATAGGCGACTTGTTTGAGGCTGATGCTTAGCTTGTGGCAAAGCTGTTCTAAGATTGGCAGCTTGGGGCTAATGCCGATATAAACATGTTCAATTCCCAGCTTTTTAGCCCGGTGTAGCGTGGCTGTAGACGCACTGGCGCTAATCAGGGCGACTTCTACGCCTGCCTGCTTCACCAGTTGTAGCCCCTGGCCGTCTTTGACGTTGAACTTTTTGAGTTCTTCGCCAGCGTCGGTGTAGTAAAGGCCACCATCGGTTAAAATGCCGTCTACATCAAGAGCCAGAAGGCGCACACCCGAAAGGCGATCGCGTAATTCAGCCGCTGATAGCTGCGTGGTTCCTAAAAGTTGCATCGCTTAAAGACACCTCAACGTTTTCTAGCTTGGGCGCACCAGTAACTGCGCTTGAGCGCTTTTCAGCAAGGTTTTCAGACTTTGCCACGAAGGCAGATGTCTAAAACTATTTCGGGTTTGGCTCAAAGACAACCTTGTGAGCCTCGGTTGGGGCATCGGTGAGTCAGCCAACTCCAGACACCCCTGAGGGCAGATTTTCAGCCGTGTCGGCAGGGTTAACGAACTACGAAACGCCAGCTAAAGACCGGATAGCCGTTGCTTCACGAATACGTAAAAGC
>NZ_JBQLZL010000114.1:0-23755 GCF_052168255.1 Almyronema sp.
TCAGTATAGTCAGCGCTTTAGTTAGCTGCCCAGTTTCTCTAAAGTTTGTTTAGTTTTTTTTGTCTTTTGCAGCCAGGATTTTGCTTTAAAAAGCAGCTTGGCTGAGATCAGAATGCTCCTTGTAAGAGAAGCGATCGCCCTTTTTCTCCATATCAAAAAAGCGATCGCCAAACCAGTTGACGCGATCGCTCAAATACGGTAACGTCTCTATCTAATGCAGGGCAACAGTCCTAACCGCTTCTGCATCATCCGTCCCGAAAACTAGCTGCGCGGCTCAAAGTTGCTGGCACAACTCCGAACCGCTAACCGACCAGACTGATAAGTCCAGTCCGGCAGGCTGAGGTGAATTTTAACAGTTCTCTAGCCGCCCTGACTTGCTTTGCGCTGGCACGGGGCGGCTAGTTTTTGGGTTTTCTACCCATCGCTCAGGCGCGGCGCTGTCGCGTCTCAAAGCGCAATGGGTAAATTTCACCAACCCAAACACTCGGAGAAACCCATGTTTCAAGAATCTGGCTTTACCCAGCCCAACTCCTCCCACAGCTTTGCCGCCGCCAACGACGGACGCGAACCCATTCGCCACATCCTCATCGGCACAGCCCCCCTCGTCAAACGCACCATCTACCAGCTTCACCAAGCCCGCTACGCCGAAGCCGTCCGCTGGACGCACCCGATTGAAATCCCCGAAAATCGCGTCATTTTAACCCCCAATCCAGGTGAAGTGATGGGTTTTTTAGTCAAGCTGGTGCGGCTAGAATAAGCCACCGCCGCAGGCTTGGTATAGCAATAGCCATCCGCCTTGAAACACCTCAATGGCCGAAAACCGCTGACAGAAAAGCTTTTCTTCAGCCCTCATGGCGATAGCATTGCCCAAAAATATAGGGGCGGGCACAGCCCACCCCTAAACGGGTTAAAGCAAAAAAATCGACAGGCGATCGCGCTGCTTTAGGTTCCGGCTGTCCAGGAATTAATATAAACTTCCTGCTCCGGCGTGAGATCATCTACCTGAATTCCCATCGCCTGTAGCTTAAGCCGCGCAATCTCTTTATCAACCGCCTCAGGAATAGCATGCAAACCTGGCTCTAGACGACCCTGATTTTTCACCAAATGCTCACACGCCAACGCCTGGTTCGCAAAGCTCATATCCATCACAGCGCTAGGATGACCCTCAGCCGCCGCGAGATTGATCAAACGGCCTTCGCCCAGCACAATAACCGACTTACCACTGTGCAGAAAATACTGCTGAGTAAAGTTGCGTACCTGCTTCACCTCAGTAGACATCTCTTTGAGAGCCTTCAGATCAATCTCAATATCAAAGTGACCAGAGTTGCAAACAATAGCCCCCTCCTTCATCACCTCAAAATGTTCCTGCCGGATCACATGCTTATTGCCCGTCACCGTAATAAACAGATCCCCCTGCGGAGCCGCTTCAGCCATCGGCATCACCCGAAAGCCATCCATCACCGCTTCAATCGCCCGTACCGGGTCAATTTCCGTCACAATCACGTTAGCACCCAGCCCCCGTGCCCGCAGCGCCGTGCCCTTGCCACACCAGCCATAACCCGCCACGACGATATTTTTGCCCGCCAGCAAAATGTTAGTTGCTCGGATAATGCCATCTAAGGTCGATTGGCCTGTGCCATAGCGGTTGTCAAAAAAGTGCTTGGTATCAGCATCGTTGACATTCATCGCCGGAAAAGACAGCACCCCGTCTTTAAACATGGCTCGTAAACGCACAATGCCCGTAGTGGTTTCTTCGGTAGTGCCAATAATGTCAGCCAGTTGCGACTGGCGCTCTTTTACCAGCGTTGCCACTACATCACTACCATCGTCAATGATGATGTTAGGACGATGATCAAGCGCGGTTTCAACGTGGCGGTGGTAGGTGTCGTTATCTTCCCCTTTAATTGCAAACACCGGGATGCCGTAGTCGGCTACCAGGCTAGCTGCCACATCATCCTGCGTCGAAAGCGGGTTGCTGGCAATTAAAAGCGCATCTGCGCCACCATTTTTCAGCGCGATCGCCAAATGCGCCGTTTCAGTAGTGACATGGCAGCAAGCGGCAATGCGAATGCCAGCTAAGGGCTTTTCTTGAGCAAAGCGATCTTGAATTTGTCTGAGTACGGGCATTTCTCGCCCTGCCCATTCGATGCGCTGTTTGCCTTGAGCCGCTAGTGAAATGTCTTTAATATCGTACTTTTGCTGTATCGGTGTTGCAGTCATGAGCCTTTTAGATGATGGATGAGTCTGAACCTTCGGTCAGTTTCCCTAGCTTAACCAAAAGTCCCCCCCAGAGAAACAAAAGTGCGTGCGCAAAAGCCCCCCCTGCGCACGCCCTTCTGTTTTAGGTTATTACCGAGAAAAAGCGGAGAATACAGTAGCTATTTCTCAGGTTTTAGGTATTGGGTTCGGCTCGTACCGCGTCTGCCCCATCGACTTTCATCGCCACTTCTTTTGCTTTAGCCAGCACCGACTCAGCATCCGGGTTGTACTTCAGCACCACCGTACTGCCTTCTTGCGCTACCCACAGACCGACGTTGTCAGAAATATCTGCATCATCAAACGCTTTGGCAACCCGCTTGGCCAGACCGCTTTCATCAAATTTGCCATCAAGCCCCACCTTTTCGGGCGGAATAGCGTTGTCTTTAGCGGCTCTTTTAACTTCTACCTTAGGAGCAGCCTTTGCTTTCTCCTCTTCTTTTTTGCCGAATAGCTTACCTAGAAAACCCATACATTTCGCTCCTATAGAACGCTAAGAATAGACTGAGTATTTTCCCGAAACAAAGGTATTTTACATAGCGTTTTCTCAAAATTGACAACGCCATCGTGCTGATATTGCGCTAAAAACAAACGGCTCAGTATCTATCCTGAGACAGGAAACTGGCGATCGCGAACCTCTTGGCAAAACTGCTGCGCGGCAGAAACAGCCTGTTGTCGCAGGTTGGCATAAGATTTGGCAAAAGGAGGCTGCCAGTCCGACAGACCCAAAACATCTGCCGTCACCAGCACTTGCCCGTCACAGTGAGCGCCCGCGCCAATGCCAATGGTTGGAATCGTCAGCGTTTGAGAAATTTTTGCCGCCAGAGCTGAGGGAATATGCTCTAGCACCAGGCTAAAGGCACCCGCTTGTTCAACGGCGATCGCTTCTTGCAAAATCCGTTCGGCCTCGGCTGGCGACTTACCCTGCTGGCGAAACCCACCAAACTGATTTACCGACTGCGGCGTTAGCCCCACATGCCCCATCACCGGAATGCCTGCTTGCACCAAAGCCTGAATCGTTTGCGCCATCGCCGCATGTCCCCCTTCCAGCTTGACTGCCTGCGCCCCGCCTTCTTTGAGCGCTCGTCCGGCTGAGGCCATCGCTTGCGGCAAACTCACCTGATAGCTCAAAAACGGCAGATCAGCCACAATCAAAGACTGTTTAGCCCCCCGCTGCACTGCTTTCGTGTGGTGCAGCATTTCTTCCAGCGTCAGCGGCAAAGTTGTTTCGTACCCCAAAACCGTCATCGCTAGCGAATCACCCACCAGCACAATGTCAGCCCCGGCCTGCTCGACAATACGCGCAGACGTATAATCCCAGGCGGTCAAAACGGCGATCGCCCGTCCTTCTTGCTTCCATCGCACAAATTGATGAACGTTGACAGCCATAGCCTGCAAGTTCTGAATATGGTTGTCAGGATAGCAGATGGGGGCAAGAGAAAGCGCAACGCGCTGAGTCTACTAGAGATAACCAGGCCAAGCACCAGAGCGATCGCGTCAGTTGATTACCAGTTGTCTTTATTTTTCGCCCT
Source organism: Almyronema sp. (assembly GCF_052168255.1). Classification (NCBI taxonomy): domain Bacteria; kingdom Bacillati; phylum Cyanobacteriota; class Cyanophyceae; order Nodosilineales; family Nodosilineaceae; genus Almyronema; species Almyronema sp. The sequence continues at coordinate 3,789 of NZ_JBQLZL010000114.1, forward strand.
TGGCCGTCGCGGCTAGAGCCGCCGCCTTAAGAGTGATGGCCGTCGCTTTGCGACGCTAAAAGCGGCTTTGAGGGCAAGCGCACAAAAGTGAGCGATCTGAGGAATTTTCGTCGGCCAAGGGCATTGCCGGAAGCCCCTGTCAGGATACAATTAAACGTTGGCTATTGATGTCGTTTGCTGTCTCGGAAGTCGCTCCATGATTCGTGAAATTTTTATGCCCGCCCTCAGCTCGACGATGACTGAAGGCAAAATTGTTTCCTGGGAGAAGCAAGAAGGGGACAAAGTTGAGAAAGGCGAAACTGTCGTGGTGGTTGAGTCAGATAAAGCTGACATGGATGTAGAGTCTTTCTATGAAGGCTATTTAGCCAGCATTGTCGTAGCTGCTGGCGATGTCGCCGCTGTCGGAAACGCGATCGCTTTACTGGCAGAGTCTGAAGCCGAAATCGAAGCCGCTAAACAGCAAGCCGCCGCCACCACGGCAGCGACGCCAGCTAGTTCCCCCGCTACCCCCGAACCTGCTGCCGCCGCCACATCAGAAGCAGAAGTCGCCGTAGCCGCCCAAAATGGAGCCAGCTCCGAAACACCGAAAAAACGCGATCGCCTGGTGGTTTCACCTCGCGCCCGCAAGCTAGCCAAAGAACTCAAAGTCGATCTCAACACGCTAGAAGGCACTGGCCCCCACGGACGAATCGTGGCTCAAGATGTTGAAGCTGCCACGGGCAAAACGCCTACCGCCGCTGCCGTTCCGGCTCCCCCAGTCGCCCCCCCAGCCGCGCCCACACCGCATATTGCCGCCCCCGCTGCTGCCGCCCCCGCTCCCCAACCCGCCGCCCAAGCGGCTGTGCCCGGACAGGCGGTTCCCCTCAACACGCTGCAACAGGCCGTTGTCCGCAATATGGTCGCCAGTTTGCAGGTGCCCATTTACCACGTTGGCTACACCATCACAACCGATCCTCTAGACCAGCTTTACAAGCAAATCAAGTCTAAAGGGGTCACCATGACCGGGCTGCTGGCCAAAGCCGTCGCTGTCACCCTGCAAAAGCACCCGTTGCTCAATGCCAGCTACGCAGACAATGCCATTCAATATCGCAGCAGCATCAACGTCGCCGTTGCAGTGGCTATGCCCGATGGGGGCCTGATTACCCCTGTTTTGCGCGGCGCAGACCAAATGGATATTTATTCACTTTCCCGCGCTTGGAAAGACCTGGTCAATCGTGCCCGTTCTAAACAGCTACAGCCGGAAGAGTACAATTCTGGCACCTTTACGTTGTCCAACCTGGGCATGTTTGGCGTCGATCGCTTTGATGCTATTTTGCCACCGGGGCAAGGCGCGATTCTGGCAATTGGGGGAGCCAGCCCTCAGGTCGTCGCCACCGAAAACGGCTTATTTGGCGTTAAGCGACAGATGCAGGTCAACATCACCTGCGATCACCGCATCATCTACGGTGCAGACGCAGCCGCCTTCCTGCGAGATTTGGCTCAGCTCATTGAAAACGAGTCCCACTCGCTAACGCTTTAAGCAGATGTTTGAAAAGACATCTGCTGCGGAGCAAAACGGCTGAGATCCCCCTTAAATCTCCCTTAAAAAGGGGGACTTCCGAGCCGATTCCCCGTTTAAGCGGCACTAAGGGGGGATCGATGAGTGCCTAAACTCGCAACTATTAGCTTTTCAAACACCCTCTAAATTAAGCCGATAGAGCAGCCGATAGCGCAATAAGTCCAGCCGCCAGCGCTGGCAAACAGGCGTTGGGGCAGGGATTGCCCTGCCCCGGCTGGTTTTATAGCCTCAGACAGGCAGGGCTGCGGTGAATCGGAATTTGAATATGAAACTCGGTGCCCATGCCGGGTTGAGAATAGCACTCTAGCTTGCCCCCATGATCCACAACGATGGTTTGCTGGCTAATGGCTAGCCCCAACCCCGTGCCTCGACCAATGGGCTTGGTCGTAAAAAAGGGATCATAAAGGCGATCGCGTAAGTGAGCCGCAATTCCTGGCCCGGTATCTGAAATGACGATTTTGACCCACTGGCTGTCTACCTGCGTGGTGCAAATGCGGATCATTGATAGCTTAGGCGATCTGAGGGTAGTCGGGGCGATCGCTGCGGGCGATAACGCTTCAGCATGGGCGATCGCAGGTAGCTGATGGCTCAGCATCTCCTCTTCCAACGCCTCAATTGCATTGGTTAGCAGGTTCATAATTACCTGGTTGAGCTTGCTGGGGTAGCACTCAACGAGCGGTAGTGCCCCATACGCTTTCACCACCTCAATCGGGGGTGCTTCGGGATGTCTCTGCAACCGATGGCGCAAAATCAGCAAGGCATTGTCAATCCCTTCGTGAATGTCTACCGTCTTTAGCTCAGCCTCATCTAGGCGGACAAAATTGCGCAGCGATAAAATCGTTTTTTGAATGCGTTTGGCACCCACCTTCATTGAGCGCAACAGCTTAGTCATATCCATTGACAAAAACTCTAAGTCAATGGCAGCCTCCAAAGCCTGAATTTCTGGAACAGGCTGCGGATAGTGCTGGCGGTAACAGTTCAAAAGCTGCATCAAATCGCGGCTGAAATGGGCGAAATGAACCAGGTTGCCCAAAATAAAGCTCACCGGATTGTTAATTTCGTGGGCAATCCCAGCCGCTAGCTGCCCCAAGCTAGATAGTTTTTCCTGCTGAGCTAGCTGAGTATGAGCCACTTGCAGTTCATGCAGTAGCTGGCTGAGGTCAGCAGATTGCTGTTGCGTTTTGGCCAGCAACTCAGCTTGCTGAATGGCAACGCTCAGGTGCGTGGCAATATGAGAGACAAACTCAATTTCAGCCTGCTGCCATTTGCGCGGCTCAGAACATTGATGCACACACAACAGCCCCCACAAGTTCTCACCTTCTAGCAGGGGCAGCAAAAGATTAGCCCGCACCTGAAACTGCTCTAAAACTTGTAGGTGGCAGTGGCTCAAACCTGCCGCATAAATATCGTTAATGGCCTGAATACGCCCCTGCTGGTATTGATTGGCATAGTCGCTGCCAAAACAGCGATCGCGCACCCGCTTAGCCAAAACCGCGTCAAACTGCGGAGCCACATCTTCGGCAATAAACTCACCATCTCCCCAACCGCTAGCCGGATTGAGCCGCACAATGCCTACCCGATCAGCTTTAAGTAGCTGGCGCACTTCAATCGCCGTCGTGGTCAAAATCGTGTTCAAGTCTAGGGACTGGTGAACTTTGGTAACCACGTTCAACAGTGCCGCCTGAGCCTCAATACTTTGACAATGATTTTTGAGATACGTCTGAGTGTTAAAAATCATACTTTTAAGCAAAGCTTTTTATCCGCAGGTTTTTTTATAAAAAGGGGCGTATCAAATATCAAAATAAGGGCCGCTTTTAAGACTTTCTTCAGAAATTGCCCATTTTGAAACAGTAATCGGGAAATTTGAAAAGCAACGCAATGAATTGACATCTAGGTTTACAAAGCATGCCTTGTCAGTCGCCCTAAACCGCGCCGTCGGGGCTGCCACTTGCTCAGCTAGCAGACGAGCCATTTTCTCTACTTCACCGGTAGATGCTTGTTTCACTAAGTATTTATTCTCAGCATTTTATTGTGACGAGTGCTTATTCTCACGCGTAGTGAAAAAATGAAAGCTGTCTATCAACGCGGTCGATGGTCGATCGCTGTTTTAGCCGCTAGGTTGAGAAAACCGTTTTATCAGGTTTCAAGTGATGTCACAGTCACCTTCTCGTTTGCAGCCAACCGTTCGGACTCAGCTTAAGCGCCTACCCAAGCGTGGCCGCTATGAAACTGAGCAAATTTATCAAATTTTGGATGAAGCGCTGGTTTGCCATGTAGGCTTTGCCGTCGAAGGACAACCCTATGTGATTCCCACCGCTTTTGGGCGCATCGGCGATCGCCTGTATCTACACGGTTCTCCCGCTAGCCGCCTGCTGCGATCGCTCCAGGCAGGCATTGAAGTGTGCGTTACCGTGACGTTGCTCGATGGCTTAGTGCTGGCGCGATCGGCGTTTCATCACTCTATGAACTATCGGTCGGTGGTGGTATTTGGCACCGCTACGGTGGTCGAGCCTATAGCTGAAAAGGTCATTGCCCTCAAAGCCTTTACCGATCAGGTAGTGCCGGGACGTTGGGACGAGTTGCGATCGCCCACCGAAGCCGAATTAAACGGCACGCTGGTATTGTCAATACCGCTGAGTGAAGCCTCCGCTAAGGTGCGAAGCGGGCCACCAATTGACGATCCGGCAGATTATGCTTTGCCCATTTGGGCCGGAGAAATTCCGCTGCGTCTGACGGCTCAATCACCGATTGCCGATCCGCAGTTGGCGACTGCTAGCGTCATCCCTGACTCAGTGCAAAATTACCAGAGGGGTTAGTCTGAGGGCAGACCTTTTTCCATTCGACTCAATATTATGGGCTACCCCCTTATCCATCAGCTCACTGAAGCGCAGATTCAAGACCTGCACAGACTGTATCAAACCGTTTGGTGGGCTAAAGGGCGATCGCTAGCCGATACCCGCCAGCTAGTTCACAACACAGATATCGTGCTGGGTTTGTGTGAACCTGACAGTACGACGCTAATCGGCTTTAGCCGGGTTCTAACCGACTATCTATTTCGGGCGGTAATTTTAGATGTGATGGTAGCGGCTGGCTACCAAGGACAAGGGCTAGGCCGAGCCTTGCTAGAAGCCATTGTCAACCATCCCGAACTGGCCCAGGTGGAATCGTTTAGCTTATTCTGCACGCCAGAAATGGTGCCCTTCTACCAGAAGTGGGGATTTACCGACCATCTAACGCAAAAACTGATGCAGCGATCGCACTATGAGCGCCGCCCTTGCCAACCGTGAAACTCAACCATTTGATTCTGGCTATTTTAACGACCGCCCTTTGGGGATTGACCTTTGTAGTCATCAAGCTGGGGCTAGGCGAATTCCCACCGCTGCTATTTGCCGCTTTGCGCTTTGTGGTCGTGGCTTTGCCGGCTGTGTTTTTGGTCAAGCGGCAAGGCATCGCCTGGAAATGGATTATCGCCATTGGCCTGACCATGGGGGTTTTGCAGTTTGGCCTGCTGTACATCGGTATGTACAACGGTATGCCCGCTGGCTTGTCTTCGCTGGTCTTGCAATCTCAGGCCATTTTTACCCTGTTGCTGGCCGCTGTCATGCTCAAAGATCGTCCCACCCGACAGCAGTGGCTAGGTATGGGGGTTAGTCTGAGCGGTATGGGGGCGATCGCCTTTGAAAGCTTTGCCCAAGCCCGTCTGGTAGGGTTGCTGCTGGTATTGGGAGCCAGTTTAGCCTGGGCCAGCGGTAACATTACCTTAAAGCTAGCCAATGTGGCCAATGGGTTTCGGCTGTTTATCTGGATGGCGATCGTGCCACCCCTGCCGCTATTGGGGCTGTCGCTTTGGTTTGAAACCGGGCAGTGGGAAGCGTTGCGACAGCTCAATGGGCTAGGCATTGGGGCTTTGCTGTATACGGGGCTAATTTCGTCGATGTTGTGTTTTGGGTTTTGGGGCTACTTGATGCAGCGCTATTCCCCTAACGTCGTTGCCCCTTTTTCGCTGCTGGTTCCTGTATTTGGCCTGCTGTTTTCTGCCCTACTGCTAGGGGATAGTTTAGGCCAGTTAGAGCTGATAGGGGGACTGCTGGTTTTTGCTGGGCTGGCGCTTATTGTTTTAGCTCCCCGTGCTGCCAGCTTCAAACCCCAGGGCTAGATCTATCGCTAAAGGCAGCGAAAGGTAAACGCAGCGGGCAGAAGCAAAGCTTTGTTGTCTAGGGGCTTGTGGCTATTTGATTGTCTCAACGTGGGCAGTGACCGCTATAAGCCTTGAAAACCAAGAAAATCTACTAAGTTTCTAAAATGCTCTGGCTAATGCGATCGGCAACTTTTTCACTACTCCAGTAGCTATTGTGGGCATTACCGCCGTTGATAATAGCAAGAATAGACTGCTGAAACAGTCGGCCAATCTGGTTGAGAAAGCCAGAACCTGGAATTAGCACATCTTGAATCATAACGGCGTGGGCTTCGCGATCAATGAGCCGTCGAATCACTTTTTCCAGCGGCCAAGCGACCGGATCGCCGGGATGAATAAAGTTGCACCAGGGTAGTTTGCGATCGAGATGGGATAAAAGGCCGTCAAACCCAGAGCTAAGATCGTGAGAGCTACCCTCTTCGTGGTTTTGCCCGGTGATGGTAATCAAGCTAAATAGGGCAATCGGAGATCCCATCGTGTGAATACTGCGCAAGCAAATGCCCGCTGCTTGATCCGGCGGTAGGCCAAAAATTCCCTGACGAATTAGCTCCACGCTACGTCGCCCAGACTCTGGCACTTCCGCCTGTAGCCAGCGGTTGGCAAACAGCACATCAAATAAAATTACCGTGCCCCAACTGTGGGTAATCAAATGCAGGCGATCGCTGGGCTGATAGCCTTGCAAACCCGCGATCGCCTGCTGAGCTAGCTGATTGACGGCTAGAGAACCGACATGGCGGCTAATATAAAGAGCGGCATCGCCTGCAAACGGAATGAGCTGACCTTGACGAAACTCTCGGAACCAGAGTTTGTTCCACACCGAAGAACTTTGCAAATAGCTGCGCAGTTCAGTCAAAGAATTACGATTGACGTTGCCCCAATACAAAGGAACTTTTTTTAACTGCCGGGTCGGGTCGTGCGCCTGCACTTTTTGACTAATCAGACTAAAAAGCCGATCGGCATACGTATAATTTTTCAGCTCTTCGTTGCGGGCTGACTCACGGACATTCACCCCATGAACAAACACTAAATAATCAGTCGCCATCGCTCATAACCGCTGGTGATAACCTGGCTAAAATCGCCCGGAAGTGGCTAAATTCTGCCATACAACGCTCGTCTACTGGCGATCGCTTAACTGTTATTGATATAGCGATCGCCACTAGGATTGAGGCATCGATAGCTTTAGCCACCCGCTTTGAGACACTGCAATGGCTCAAAGCAGCCTGAAAATTACCTCCCAAAACGCTGCGCCAATCCCCTGCAAATCTGCGGTTTTTCGCGGTTTTTCTAAGCAATATCTGGCGGCACGTTATTGGCTTTTTGCACAGCCTGCTGTAGCTGAGCCTGAAGAATCGTTTGAATATCTTGCCGACGCACTTCTACCGCTCGCCGCAGGCTACCAGGATTTTCAAAGAAAATAACACTATCAACCGATCGCATCGACAACATGCGAAACAAAATTTGGGTAACCGGAATGGGCAGCGCCATCACCTGAGGATCTTTAATAGACTGCGGCCCCAAGGCGACATCTTGCAGCGTTGGATAAGCATAAATTACGTTTTTGCGCAGGTCAGCTTGGTTGCGGTTAGCCACCGTTGTCATCACCCACCCCTGGTCTAAGGTTTGCAAAATGTAGTATTGCAAATGCTGGAGCTGCGCGGCGAGAGACTTAAGCGCTGGGGCGATCGCTTCAACCGCCGCCCCTGTGGATCCATCTTTAGGCGCTTCCTGAATAAGCGCTTGAATTTGCTGATCAAGGTTCATGGTCATAGTGAGCGCATCGTCTTATTGAAAGGGTAAACGGAGTCAGCTTATCGTCGAATAGCGCTCTAAAAGCATTGATTATGGATGATTAACGGGTGAATTCACAGCACCCTGCTTGAAGTCAGAGTTTTTACGGATAGGCCATGTCGTCATCGTGACCACAACTTTACTAATATTTCAGGAACTCACAAATAAGCTTTCTCGCTATTGTAGTAGAGGCTACTCGATTTGCCATATTGACTAGCCTGGGTGCAGCTTCCAACTTTACAACCAGACCAGATAAGCTAGCTTGATTAACGCTAGTTCTTCTAGTCTAATCCGCGATTTCCCGGAGGAAATTGTGGGTATGCTAAGGTTTGAACGACCGCATAACCATCGGGGTAGGAATCTTAACGGAGTGGACTCACTCTTTCAGTTTTTGCTTACAGAGCTTCAGCAAGCCACCCAGTCTTCTGCACAGACCTGTCAGCCCGTTGCTGAGCGACTTAGCCAAGAAATTTCGCGTATTTGTCGTGAAAGTACGCGCATTCAAAATTCGGGCGAAGTTGAGAATTGGGCTTTAACCCTAGCGCGGCATCGTCTGAGTCAGTGCCTAAAGTACTATCGACTGGGATCACGCCAAGGGCGCATTGAACTGCACAGTACGCTAAGTGCGATCGTCTATCGCTACATTTCTCCGCCTCAGGTACAGTCTAGCTATCAAGCCCGACTAGGACTGATCGAAGACTTTTTGCAAGGCTTTTATGTCGAAGCCATCAATGCCTTCCGCCGCGAAAATCAGTTGTCGGTTGCCTATCAGCCTAAAACGCGCCTGCAGCTTTCAGAGTACATGGCTTTTACCGAGCGCTATGCCAAGCGACGTATCCCGCTGCCAGGACGACGCAGCCAGCAATTGATCATTTTGCGGGCGCAAACTTTTTCCAAGCAGCAACCGCCTGAAACCCTAGTTGACATCGAGCAAGCAACGGAAGGGGGTAGCCACGACGATGACCAAACCTGGAGCAATACCCCTACTCAGCGTTTGCGAGAGCAAATGGTGGCGCAAAGCGAAGAAGAACCCGAAGATTCTCTGCGTAGCCGGGTGATTGAAGCGCTGCTATCTTATCTCAAAGAGCGTGAGCAAGAAGACTGTGCCGACTATTTCACGCTACGTCTGCTAGATTTGCCCACTCAGGAAATCGAATCGCTACTCAACCTGACGCCGCGCCAGCGAGATTACTTACAGCAGCGGTTTAAATATCACCTGCTGCGATTTGCCCTCAGCCATCATTGGGAGCTAGTACACGATTGGCTCGAAGCCGACTTAGAGCGCAATTTGGGGCTAACGCCTCAGCAGTGGCAGAGCCTGCAAGACAACATCAATCAAAAGCAAACCAAGCTGCTACACCTGAAAAAAGAAGGCATAGCCGACGCCGAAATCGCTAGAGTTTTAGGACTGACTTCTACGCAACTACAAAAACAGTGGACTAAGCTACTAGAAAAAGCCTGGGAAATGCGCAACCCTTGAATTTTGAAATTATCCGGACTGGGAGTATCTGCCTATGAAGAGTGACTCAGAAATCATACGGAGCTTGCTCTTGTGGCTCTTAGTCGAGCCTAGCCCAACAACCTCCTCACCATCAGGGATCGATTCTAAAGTACGGGAAGATTCAAGGGCACCAAATACTGATGAGTTGCGAACTGATGCCTCCCAGTTGGCATGGGATTCTCTTAATGCTGAATCTGTTAGCTCGTCTGCGGCTGAGCTGGCAAGCTCTGATATTTCTTCACTGCGTTTATCGGATATAGCTGAAATGGGAGATATACCCGCTGTGCAAGATCGTTTTCAGGCGTTGTTAAAACGTCGCCTCCAAGTTGAAATAGAAAGTCGCCCCCCGCTGTTTCCCTGGGAAACTGAAATTCAAGAATATCCCGTTGAAGCGCTGAGCTCTTTAGGCGAGTCTTCAGTCTGGCTCAAGCAGTTGCAAAATTTAGACTTGCCTGCCACTTTACCGGAAGAAGTTCTCACAGCGCTGCTGCAACAGTGTCAGGCGATCGCTCAGTCTTCACTCAAGCAGGGCGTTAAGTTAATTCGAGCGGTTGAGCAGTTGTTTCCAGAGCAGCCTCAAACACTCGATCGCATTGCAGGTATGGTACTGGCCAATGCTGGTGCGGTGCGCTCGACAGCAACTGCGCCGCGACTGGTGCAGTTGGCGCAAGGGTATGAGGCGGCCAATCCTCAGCAAAAAATTGCCCTGTCAATGCTGGCAGCCCAAGACATTCTCAATACCCTAAGTCTTACGGTTTCGGCGCAACAGCCGCAGCAATCGTGCCAATGGCTCACCGAAATTGGCCAGGTGCAAATCACAGTTGGCTATAGTACTGAGCCAGCAGCCCAGCTTACCGTACAGGCTGAATTACCCTGCGGCGGTCAGATCCAAATCGGGGGGGCTGATTCTGACTGCTCAGCTCAGCGATCGCAAGCCGGATCCCTTAACCTCACCTTAGCCAATCCTCAGATCAACCAGCGCTATCAGCTTTGTGTTTGGGTTGAAGCCTCCGAAGAACCCCTTGTGTTTAGCCTGCAGCTTATCGATGAAACAGCGGGCTAGGATAGGAATGCTGTTATTCCTGCCTTAATTCATGTCGTCGGGTTTTTCCCAGCCAACGCCTAAACGATCACTTTTACAGCAGTGGCGGCAGCGAGTGTCTGCGCTTCCTCAGCCTCAGGCTGAGGAGTCTATTGTGCTACGGGTATTGATTCAGGTTTTGGTGACAATAGGCATTACTTCCGTTGCGGTAGCCGCCGCAGGGGTCACCCAAACTTCGAGTTTTAACCTGCTAGCCATTCCTCTCAGTGCGGTAGGAGCCTATTGGAGCTGGCGCAGACGCCGCCAAAAAAATATCGCAACTAAGTTTTGCATTGCCATCGGCATGCTGTTAGCGCTGGCGTTTTTCTTTTCACGGCTGCTAGGCAGCCCCGGCGATACGCGAATTATTCTGGCAGAACTGCTGATTCACCTGCAGGTGTTGCACAGTTTTGATTTACCCCGACGCAAAGATTTAGGCTATTCCATGATTATTGGCCTCATCTTGATTGGGGTAGCCGGAACGGTTAGTCAAACGCTGGCATTTGGGCCGCTGTTGCTGCTGTTTTGTTTGGTAGCGCTGCCCGTTTTAGCGTTGGACTATCAGTCTCAGTTGGGGCTGTTGCGCCACGGCTGGCATAGCTTTAAGGCGGGGGTTTCACTGCGCCAGCTATGGGGATTAACGTTTATTGTCTTGGCGCTAGGACTGATCATTTTTGCGCTGCTACCTCGGCTACCGGGCTACCAGATTCGTAGTTTTCCGATTAGCTCAACGGTCGAGTTTGACGGTGAATTTAACGGCAATTTAATTGTTAACCCTGGTTATGTTAGTCAGGGAGAAGGCACAGAAGGTAACGGCAGCAGCGAATCGGGGGGTGACTTTAGTGCCGGACAAACCGCCGCTTCTGGCCCCGGTGAGCTAGACGATACCTACTACTACGGCTTCAATCAAACGATGAATCAAAACCTGCGAGGCCGTCTGACGCCGCAGGTAGTCATGCGGGTTCGATCGCAGGCAGAAGGATTTTGGCGCGTTTTGGCTTTTGATCGCTATACGGGTCAGGGATGGGAAATTAGCCGAGATGATGAAGCTGAAACCCTGCAACGTTCGAGCTTTGCGTTTCAAACTTATATACCCCGTTTGCGCTCTCTAGCTCGCGATCGCGAAATTATTCAAACCTATACCATCACCGCTACGCTACCCAACCTGATTCCTGCGCTCTATCAGCCCGAAGAGCTTTATTTTCCTACAGCAGAGGTAGCTATTGACCCAGAAGGCAGTTTGCGATCGCCTGTTAGCCTAGAAGAAGGCATGACCTATACGGTTGTCTCCGAGGTACCTTATCGCGATCGCACTCTGCTGGGTCAAGCTAAAACCCAGTATGAGGATAGCTACCGTCAGTACTATTTGCAGGTACCTGAGCCAATTCGGGCGCGAGTCAGGCAGCAAACAGAGGCGCTGTTGGCTCGATCCCCCAATCCACTCAACAATCCCTACGAAAAAGCCCTTTTCTTGGCTCAGGCGCTCAAGCAAAATTACTCTGTTCAGCCCGAATTACCGTTTTTTGAAGCCGACGAAGATCTGGTTGAAGCCTTTTTATTTGATTACGAAGGTGGCTACCCTGACCACTTTTCAACCGTGTTGACGGTGATGCTTCGTTCAGTTGGCATTCCGGCTCGCCTGGTGGCTGGGTTCGGGCCGGGTGAGTTCAATCCTTTTACCGGGTTTTATGTCGTCCAAAATACCGATGCCTACGCCATGACCGAGGTGTATTTCCCTGACTATGGCTGGTATGCTTTTGATCCCATTCCGGGGCACCCGCTAATTCCGCCGTCAATTGAAGATTCTCAGGTCTTTAGTGCCCTCCGTCGGTTTTGGAACTGGGTGGCTGGGTGGCTACCGTCGCCAGTGGCCGGGTGGCTCAATGGTGTTTTTGCAACCATCGGTAGGCTGGTGGCGCGTAGCTTAAATCTGCTATCTGGTTTATTTCGCCAGGGCTGGGTTGGCCTCTTTCTGGCGATCGCCTTGTTGCTGAGCCTGGGTTTTGTCGGTTGGCTCAGCTGGCGCGGCTGGCGTAGCTGGCGACGGCAACGCTGGCTGCAAAAACTACCGCTGATGGAAAGCCTCTACCAGCAAATGGTTGATTGGCTGACGCAGCAAGGCTACCCAAAAACGGTGGCTCAAACCCCACTCGAATATGTTCAAAGTTTGGGCGATCGCCCCGATCCGCAACGCGCTCAAATTATCCAGGAAATTTCTCAAGCCTATGTCCGCTGGCGCTACGGCCAAGAAAGCCAAAATGAGGCGTACTTAAGCGATCGGCTCAAGCGCCTACAAAAGCCTCAACGTCCGCGCCAGACCCAGTAACCCTTAGCCTCCCTCCCCAAGATTGGCTAAGATACGCTTGGCTTAGGCTTTCTAGCTTGACTTCACCTGCCACCAAACCCCAATCATTGATGGCTGTAGCCACTCAGGGGAGACGCTGCAATGGCTGCAAGCCGCTGACAAAAAGCGATCCTTCTGCCCTCAACCCTCTGCTTTTAGCCATTTCAGCCTGACTTGAAGCCGACAAAGTTAAGTTTGTATGCTGTATACAACGAGATATCACCGTAGCCCCTAGAGTTATAGCTGTAGCCACCTGCGTTGAGACACTCAAATAGCCGCAAGCCCCTAGACAGCAAAGCTTTGCTTCTGCCCGCTGCCTTTTGCTTTTAGCTATATTCGTTTGGGCGATCGCTCACAACTCACCGCTTTTCAGGAGAATTGACCTTGGTTCCGCTAGCTAAATCTCTGCAGCGCCGTAAGTCTCTCTACGAGCAAACCTATGAGGCGCTGCGCCAGAGCATTTTGGAGGGAATGCTGGCTCCTGGCGATCGCTTAATAGAAACTCAAATTGCCCAACAGCTTCAGGTTAGTCGTACCCCCATTCGCGAAGCCCTGCGCCAGCTCCAGCAAGAAGAACTGGTCACTGCTGACGCCAATGGCTGGCTACGAGTCGCAACCGTTTCTGCTAGCGAAGCCGTTCATCTATACAACTGTCGTATGGCGCTAGAAACCCTATCGGTCAGCGAAGCCTGCAATCAGGCAACCCCCACCCAGCTTGAACAACTTGCCCTCTGTGTGGCTGAAGCGGAAGCGCTAGCCCAGCGATCGCCTCAGTCTGATTTAGGCCAGCAATTGCTAGCACTAGACTATCGCTTTCACCATCTGATTGCTGAGAGTTCCGGCAATCAGTGTTTAGTGTCTTTGCTGGAGCAGGTGTTTAGCAAAATGATGCTGCTGCGTCTGCAAACCACCCGGCAAAACCCTAACGTGCTAGAAGTAAGAAAAGAACATCAAGACATTTACCAAGCGATCGCCCAGCAAGACCCCGAAACGGCGATCGCAGCCATCACATCTCACCTCACCGCCAGCAAAGAACGGGTGGTGAAAGAGCTAGCCCAAATTCACGGCAATCCTCTCTGATGAATCCGAATGAAGCGTTAACGTGTCCAGCCGCGTCGATCTTGAGGTGGCTGAAGCTGCTGGCGGTAAAGGTGGCGGTGCAAAATTTCTAAGCGCCCGCCTGATTCTTGAATAAACGCCCGCTGGCGGCGATAAAGACCTTGAAAAAGATTGGCAAACAGCAGCGTCACAATCGCCACAACCAACCCGGCTGCTGTTGAAATCAGCGCTTCGCCAATGCCAGAAGTGACCCCCACTGACTCAACGCCGCCCACGTCGCCGAGCCGCAGCGAGGCAAAAGCCTCAATCAGCCCTAGCACTGTCCCCAGCAAACCCAGCAGCGGGGCTACGCCAATAATAGTTTCAAAAACTGTGTTGAATCGCTTGAGCAGGGGCAATTCCGCCTGAGCCGCCGTTTCTAAAGCCAGCCGAAAATCTTCTGGCGTTGCCTGAGCCGAACTAAGCGCAGCTAAAAAAATTCGGGCAAGGGGCAAATCGGCATTTTGCTTCAGCTTGCTTACAGCCGCCTGAATATTTTGGGGATAGGCTTTTAACACAGCCCTGACCACTGCTTCCTGACGCTGTAGTAAGCGCCACCAAAACCAGCAGCGCTCCAAAATTAAGACAGTTGCCAACAGAGAAAAAACCAGCAGGGGCCAGATAACAACCCCACCCAGGGCCAGCAGCCGAAAAAAGGGCATAAGCAGATGCGACGCAACTAGCGAGTTCCGGGAAAATGCTCGACTTGTGCATATCCGCTAAAAACCAAATCCGAACCTTTGGTTTCCAGACGATTGACCCGCAGCATCACCCCGTCTAAGTTAAAGCGCTCTAAATCTACCATACCGTTGAGCACCTTAATAAAGCCCTGAGTCAAAACCTTAGAAAGACCCTGAACTTCGCTCGGTACCTCACCTGGCTCAAATTGGGCGTTAGCAAACAAAATACGTCGTCGCTTTTCGACTGTAACCTGAGCTGACAGGCTAATTGGCACATCTTTGCGGTTGGGTAGATCGGTTAAAGCCCAGATTTCCACCTGCTGATTGGGTTTGAGCTTCAGCCGCACATCGCGAAAAGAAACGGGTTCTCCGCCCGATAAATTGGTGATCTCCTCATGGGTAACGTTGGTTAGCTGCTTTTGCACCAGTTCAGCCTCGAAGGCTCGATTAATCGCTGCTTCAGAAAGAACGACTTGAGCGATCGCTTGTGTGGGTTGCCGCAGGCGAATTTTCCCCCCCAGCAAAGCCCCAACGTCAATAGCCACAGCGTCTGTCTCGAAAGACATTTCTTTCGTCTCAAACTCACGCCGAATCACCAGCCCTTTACCCTGCATCTTAAAGCTGTCAATACTGCCTTGCAGCAGCTTGCTAGCGGGAGAGCAGCGAATTTCCACCTCAACTGTGTCACTAGAAGTGAACAGATGGCGGATGGACTGGCTGGCAACGGAATTGAGCATCCGTTCGCCGAAGTCAGCGTTAGGAGATTGGTTGAACCCAGTCAAACCGCCAAGCATCCTTTACGAGCACCTATGGATGTATCACCTTATTTGTAACAAAATGTGAAGCGATTTGACAAAGATCTGGTTGTTTAAATTCCCTTATGACTTTCATCATACCTCTCTTTCAAAGGGTCAGAAGCTAAGGCTGGCATGAATTTGTGGGTTTGGAGGATAGCGGCTAACTTAACCTGTCGCTCCAGCAAGCAAGCATGACCGCTATGGGGCAAAACCACCATTTGAGCGTGGGGGATAGCACGCTGCAGTTTTTCTGCTTCTGTAATTGAGGGTAGCAGGCGATCGGCGCGGCTAGCCAGTAGCAGCGTCGGCTGGTGTAATTGTCTCAGCCGTGTCCAGTTGGGTCTGAACGTGTTGAGCAGTTTGAGCCGCCAACGGGCGCTGGTTTGCGTGACGGCTTGCATAGCAGCTAATAAAGCCTGAGAGTTGTGTACTTCAATGCGATCGAACGCCGCCAAAAAAGGTAAAAGGCCAAACGCTGAAATGTAGTACAGGTAGTAGGGTAAGGGGGGTAAAAGTTCAGCTCCCCAGCCCATTAACAAGTGATTGCTAAAGGAAGAAGCGGGGTTGATCAAAATCAAACGCTCAAAAAGATGGGGATAGTCTGCGGCAATTTGTAAAGCCAAACACCCGCCAAAAGACTCCCCACACAAATAAATAGATCGTTCAAAGAGATTGGCTTGCTTGACGAGGTCAATGGTTATGCGAGCCAGCGTCGGCCAATCTGAGTGATCATCGGGTGGCAAGGTTAAACAGCGAATATCAAAGTGGGCTTGTAAACCAGCCAGTTGAGGTCTTAAAGAGATCTCAGTACCATCCATACCAGGTAAAAAAAGCAGTACGGGCAGATGGGGACGCGCAGCGGTAAGCCGTAGCAGGCAAATTTTAGACTTAGTTGACGGCATGAAGGGTGAAACTCAAGACTCCCGGTGGGTAAGCCCAAGAGGGGTTAGTTAATTTAGTTAATAATGCCCTTGCTGCAAAAGCTGGGCGATCGCCTGTTGGCAGTCGGTGGTCAAAGCCTCAACTATCTCACCCGCCTGCTTACCCCGGTATTGCTGACGCTGGATGGGCGTCACCTTGATAGGCTTGCCAACCCATACATCTACCCGATTGTAGATCACCACTGGATGAAACCCTGGCTGATCAAACAAAGGCTCTGATGGGTCAAACCAGCCGAACAGCCGCAATGGGATAGGTGAAATAAAGCCTGGTTCATCGGCTGCGATCGCCACAGGTAACACCACTAAATCTGCGATCGGAGCGCGTAGCGCTAAATGCGCAAACCCCCGCTGAAACGGATACACCTGGCGAGGATGGCCGATTTCTACCATGGGTCGGGTTCCTTCTGGAAAAATTCCTACAGACTGCTGGCTTTGGAGCAAACGAACCGACTGCCGAAAAAAGCTCGACTGGCGCTGCTTAGATTCAGCTAGGGGAAATCCGCCTAATTGCTCAACCAATTCCCGCAAAAGAGGAACTTGCCCCATGTAGTGATGACAGGCAAATCGAATTGGCCGCTGTAGGGCTTGCATCAAAACCGGGGCATCTAAGAAGCTCCGGTGGTTGCTGATCACGATCGCCTGAGTTGCTGGCAGGCGGGCAAAATAGTGCGTCTTAATTTGGGTACCAAATAGCGTCAACAGGCTATGAGAAAGTGCTAAAGGACTCTCCAGCATAATTAGCGGCATTAAGATAAACGATGAGGCATCAGTCTAGAGGCAGATATCTATCCATTCTCTGCATAGATGGCGGGATTAAATCCCTAAAACCCAACAGAAAAATTTTGATTAAGCTTAAATTAAAGCTGTTCTCCTGATATAAGTTCAGACTTCCCAGCTCTATCATAGTGAGTTCTTCCGGAGACAAAATTATTTGCTAGCCTCAGTGTTTTTTGCAGTCAACGAGTAGCGATCAAGACTTTCTGGCTCAGAATGGGGCTAAAGCTCAGAAGCGATCGCCGCGCTGGAGTGATTCTCTCTAGCGACCCCAATTTGCGGCATCTGGATAATCAGCTAGCGAGTGCCGTCGTTAAATTGATCACCTTTTAACCCCAAAATAGCTGTCTCAACAACCGACAAATTTTATACAGAAAAATAAAGGCTACTCATAATCACACGGTCGAGAAGTCGCTTTTGTCCATTGCTCAAGGACAGCCCTTGCAAACGGAAATTTCTATTTATAGAGAACTGTTAACACTTGTCGATAAGGTATTCGATACGAGCCAACTGAGTTCGCCTTTCGGTTTCATAGATATGAGACATCAGGGTTTAGAGCTAAATCTATTGAAAGCCTGAGAGAAGCTAAAGATTAACCGACATCTGCGTTTTCTGCAGGCATACTAGAAATAGATTCTTGACTGCTTTATCAAACTGGAATTTTGTTATTTCTTCAGGATGTAGACTTGCTTTATTTTGATTCACTCAATTTTTCAGGCTGTTAAAGCCTAATTTGGGCTGATAAGTAGCCCTTATCCTACGCTATGCCTGACTCATTTATGAGTATTGATTAATTTGCTTTTTTGGATCCATAAAAATCGGATATAAAACCCATGCTTAACCATCCTTCAAGCTTTGAACACGAAACTCTCTTCACGCCCGAACAGGTACTTGAGAACAGAGGCCGAGTTGCCATTTTTATTGATGGTTCTAACCTTTTCTATGCAGCGCTTCAGTTAGGGATTGAAATTGACTACACCAAATTACTTTGTCGTTTGACGGCTGGCTCTCGCCTGCTGCGCTCTTTCTTTTATACGGGCGTCGATCGCACCAATGAAAAGCAACAGGGCTTCTTGCTATGGATGCGGCGAAACGGCTATCGGGTTATTTCTAAAGATCTGGTGCAGTTGCCTGATGGCTCCAAAAAAGCCAATCTGGACGTTGAAATCGCTGTAGATATGATGGCGCTGGTAGGCGCTTACGATACGGCAGTTTTGGTCAGTGGCGATGGCGATCTAGCCTATGCCGTAGATGCGGCGAGCTATCGAGGGGTACGAGTTGAGGTGGTTAGCTTGCGCTCGATGACCAGTGACAGCCTGATTAATGTTTCCGATCGCTATATCGATTTAGATACGATCAAAGACGACATCAAAAAAACGCCGCGCAGCCATCCTTACACCTATCGTCCCCTCTCCAGCATTGGCTTTCCCGATGACGAAGACCATCATCCTGAAATGGGCTAAGCGCAAGCGGCTGCCTTAACTCGGCAGGCTAAGCGTCGGGTTGCTGGCCGCAAGCAGACTCAAAGTTGCTAGGATTTGAGGGGCTTAGTCTGCCTGCGATCGCTGATGGAGTGATTCAGTATGGGAAAGTGGTATCGTCTAGCCGGAATTGTAGTGCTGATTGCGGTGATTTTAGGCGGTGTGCGAGCCTGCCAGCTAATCAATCAGCAGCCCATTACAGAAGCCGGAAACACAGCCGATGAAACGGCAGAACCGGGGTTGACCCTCAAAGACGTCACGCTAGAGCAGCCAGACGAAGACGGCAACTTGTTATGGCGAGTTCACGCCGACGAAGTTACCTATAGCCCTGACCAAAAAGTCGCCACGGTGATCAATCCAGATGGTGAACTCTTTCAAGATGGTGAAGTCATTTACCGCGTAAAAGCCGATCGCGGTGAAGTGCGGCAAGATGGTCAATCCATTTTTCTGAAAAACAATATCGTAGCCACGGGCGTTCAAAACAAAGTGGTTTTGAAAGGGCAGGAGCTAGAGTGGCAGCCGGAAGAAGATTTGATGGTGGTGCGCAACCAAATTACAGGCACCCATCCCCAACTGAAAGCCTCCGCTCAAGAAGCGAGGGTATATAACCGCGAACGGCGTTTAGAGCTGAGTAAAAATGTTGTTGCCAGCACCACAGAAGCCCCCTTTTTGCGAATGGCGGCAGAAGAGCTAACCTGGCTCATTGACGCGCAGAGGGTCGAGAGCGATCGCCCCATTCAGGTAGAGCAGCTAAAAAATGACCAGGTCAGCGATCGGGTAACGGGGCAGCAGGGCGAAGTTGATCTGGCCAAAAAGGTGGTGAAACTGACGGAAGATGTCAAGCTAGAACTGCTAGAACTGCCGCTAGAAATTTTTAGTCAGGTGGCTGTGTGGAACGTCGAGCAAGCGCAAGTAGTCGTTCCTGACGCTTTACAAGCCAACCAACCTGAGCAAAAAGTTCAAATTTCAGCCAATCGTGGCGAACTCAACCTCAATCAGCAAGTCGTTTATTTAACTCAGGGCGTCAATGTGGTTGAAGGCCAGCAATCTCAGCTACAGGCCGATAGCCTGACTTGGAACTTAGAATCTCAGCAAGTTGTCGCTGAAGGCAACGTCAACTACCGCCAAAGCGACCCGCCTGTGCAGGTGCAAGGCCCCCGTGCTGTAGGGCAGTTGGATGAAGAAACTGTCGTCATCAGCGGCGGACGGGTAGTGACTGAAATTACACCTTGACCGAGAGTTGCTGATAGCAATGATAGGCAGCTTCGGCCATCAGCGCTGAGAGGTCGCTCTGGCCTCGGCGGTGATAAAAATCTGCCAGAGCATTAAAAAACTGGAAATCACTGACGCCTGATCCTTCTAGCTGAAGTACAGCTCGTTGAGTAGCCGCAAAAGCTTGGCGATCAGACAAACCATTTTGGCTGGCTGCTGGCGGCGTCTCAGAGTTGAGCGTAAAATCAGGTTGCATCCGTTTTTAAGCTAAAGTTTTTGCTGCCGCTACGTTAGCGCGATCGCCGCTCGGTCAACGTCCATCATCAGTCAGAAATAGCAAAAAGGAGCCAACAGCCTGAAACGGATAGCTATAGCCACCAAAATTAAGCTGCTTAAATGGCTGAAAGCCCCCGACAGAAACCCTTTTGCCCTCTGCGCTCTAATACAATTCTTCAAAAAAAGGGTACAGATGAGAATGACGAAACGTATGCAGAGCAAAGACTGTTCAATTCAAAAT
>NZ_JBQLZL010000115.1:0-16194 GCF_052168255.1 Almyronema sp.
TAACCGCTGAGAAGGAAAGCGAGGTCTGTTTTATTCTGTATCTGCCAGGATTGTTGAAAACCGCTACCAGCAAAGCTTTGCTTCTGCCCGCCGCCCTTACCTTTCTGCCTTTAGCGATAAAACGCTTTCTGCCAACCGTTGCCAAATTAAGCTAGCGTGAAATTGACTTCATTGTTTTGGATGCTTTGCAGTGATGCCACGGTTGTTGAAGCTGGGTTCTTGTTTATCTGGATTGACTTGCAGCTTATTGCTGGCAACCAGTTGTGCTGGAGGGCCACTGAGCCAAGTATTTGAGCGATCGCTAGAAGCCGATCCGCAACTCACAGAAAATTCCCCTTTAGCTAACGCTTCCACCCCTAGCTCAGACGCCTCCACGCCAGCCACCGAGCCAGACGCGCCAGCAGAAGCAACAGCCCCCCACACCGAGGCACCCCAACCGGGTGAACCAGACTTTATTGGCCCGGTGCCACCCGAAACGGTTGCCTCAGAAACAGGACAAACCGCAGCGCGATCGCCTCGAATTCGACAGAGCCAACCCTTTAGCGATCTTGATCAAGCGCCCGAAGAACTCCAGCCCTACCTAGCAGACTTAGCTCAACTAGGGCTGATCGAGGCTGCCCCTGCTGAATCGGGCAACGCTGCCAACCAGTTTCAGCCAAACCAAACCATTACCCGCCGTACCTATGCTCGCTGGCTGTTTAATGCCAATAATCAGTTTTACAGTGACCAAACCAGCAAAAAGATTCGGCGCGGCGTTAGCAGTGCTCAGCCTGCGTTTCAAGATGTAGCGGTTGCTGACCCTGACTTTGCCGCGATTCAAGGGCTGGCAGAAGCCGGACTCATTCCCAGTGCGCTGACGGGCAATTCAACTGCTGTCAACTTTCGCCCGGATGCGCCGCTCACGCGCGAAGACCTAATTTTGTGGAAAGTGCCGCTAGATACGCGCCAAGCCCTGCCTAACGCCTCCATTGAAGCTGTTCAAGAAGCTTGGGGATTTCAAGATGCCGCCAAAATCGAGCCACTGGCTTTAAAGGCCACCCTTGCAGACTATCAAAACGGCGAATTTTCTAACATCCGCCGCGCCTTTGGCTATACCACCTTGCTTTTGCCACAAAAAGCGGCCACTCGCGCCGAAGCGGCTGCCGTCCTCTGGCGCTTTGGCAACCAAACCGAGGGGATTTCTGCTCAAGAGTTGGCTTCTGGCGCATCGGCTACGTCCTCTGCACCTAGCACCAATTCAACCCCTAGCGATACGCCCGATGCCGCTAACTGATAGCGGAGCAAAGACGCGATCGCCCAAACACCCCTGATCAGAATCGCGGCCAAAGGCCGCTAGCAGCAGCGAAATCCACCAAGCGGTACAAGCCATTGCGGCACCGTCGGCTTTAAACTCAAACGCAAATTTACGCGATCGCTCCTGATTTTAAAGCTGGACTCTACTGAATAACCGCTTGAGGACTTAAATATGCCTTTGAAAAAAACACTCATAGCAGCCAGTGCCCTGCTCTCCCCCCTGCTGATGCCATTAGCAGCACCCGCTGCCACCTTTACGCAGATGTTTGTCTTTGGCGATAGCTTGTCAGATACAGGCAATCTTTATGCTCAAACCAGCTCCCTGCTGCCCCTAGCACCTTTTGGGGTTCCGGCTTCGCCCCCCTATGCCCAAAAATTTTCTAATGACGATTTGTGGGTTGAATACTTAGCCGATGAGTTTGTTCCTGGCCCCGCCGCGTTGCCAGTGAGCAACTTTGCTTTAGGAGGAGCCACCACCAGTGAATTCAATATTATTAACAACTTTTTGCCAACGCCTCTTTTTCCTGACTTTGACGGTGTGCAAGAGCAGGTCTTTGAAGCCTACCTGGGTCTGAGTCCTTTGATTGACCCCAATGCGCTTTATACCCTTTGGGCAGGCGCTAATGATTACCTCGGTGGTGGAGTTAGCGATCCTACGATTCCGGTTAACAATCTCACCACCGCGATCAATGCTTTTGTCGATGCCGGGGTGCAAAATCTGTTGGTGCTGAACTTGCCCGATTTGGGGCGTCTGCCAGCCACCTCTGGAGATCCAAGCCAAGCGGCAGCCCTCAGTGCGATCGCCAATCAGCACAACACGTTGTTAGCCCAAGCCGTGCAAGGCATCCGTCAGGTGACGTTGTTTGATGTGAAGTCGTTGTTTGACCAAGCCTTGGCGGGCGGATTTGGCTTTACCAACACCACTACTGCTTGCCTACAAGGATTTGTAGCGCCACTGCCCGCTTTGGCTGGGGTTCCTTGCAGCAATCCTGGCGAGACGCTATTTTGGGACGACATTCACCCGACGAGCCGAGCGCACGCCGAAATTGCCCAAGCGATCTTGGTAGAGCTACAGGCAGATGAACCCGTCGCTAGCACCCCGGAACCGGGTTCCTGGCTAAGTCTGCTAGCGTTGGGTTCTCTGGCTATTGCCTTCAAGCTCAAACACCGTCAAAGCCCAGATCAAACTCAACCTGCCGAGATACGGGTGCAGTCGCTAGGATAAAAAGCCAGTGCTGTTTGGCTCTATGCAATGACTTCTGAACCCTTCGATCGCCTGTTTGCCACCATTTCAGATTTGGTACTTTGTCATTCGCCCAGTGGGGTTGAGACAGAGGTAAATCAGTGGCTCAGCCAATACCTCGATCGCTTGGGCGCAAACTACTGGCAAGATAGCGCCGACAACCTGATTATTAAAATTGCGGGTAAAAACTCAGAACGGGCGATCGCCATTACCGCGCACAAAGACGAAATTGGCGCGATCGTCAAAAGTATCAACAAACAAGGCCAAGTCTCGGTGCGTAAGCTAGGGGGCGCTTTTCCCTGGGTATATGGGGAAGGGGTGGTCGATATGCTGGGCGACCACGCCACTTTGAGCGGCGTCTTGTCCTTTGGTTCTCGCCATGTGTCGCACGAGTCGCCCCAAAAAGCGCAGCAAGACAATCGACCCGTTTATTGGGAAGAAGCCTGGATTGAAACCAAGCGATCGCTCGAAGATTTAGCTGCCGCTGGCATTCGCCCCGGTACCCGCGTCGTGGTCGGCAAACACCGTAAACGTCCGTTTCGCTTGGGCGATCACATTGCCAGCTATACGCTTGACAACAAAGCCTCGATCGCGATTTTGCTAGCGCTGGCTGAGCAGATCAAAGCCCCGCCGCTAGACGTTTATCTGGTCGCTTCGGCGAAAGAAGAAGTAGGGGCGGTAGGGGCACTTTACTTTAGTCAGCGGCAAACTTTAGAGGCACTCATTGCCCTAGAAATTTGCCCGCTTTCCCGCGAGTACCCGATCCAAGACGGCCCGGCTCCGGTGCTGCTTTCTCAAGATGGCTACGGACTCTATGACGAAGACCTCAACTGGCAAATTCGCCAAGCGGCTGAAGCGGCTGAGGTGCCTTTACAAATAGCGGCGATCGCAGGCTTTGGCAGCGATGGCTCAATCGCGATGAAATTTGGCCATGTGCCCCGTGCCGCCTGTCTGGCCTTTGCCACTGAAAACACCCACGGCTATGAGATTGCGCATTTAGGCGCGATCGCTAACTGTATTGCCATTCTAGAGCGCTACTGCTTAGCGTTTGCGTCGCTATAGGCTTGGCCATGTAACGACCTATAAAACCGCCACCGTCCTAATCGCTCAAATTCCCTACAATGAAAGCAATACCACTGTAATGGCCGTGTTTTAAGCACGCGACAAGGAGAAAATTATGGCGAAAACGGTAGCTGACGTGATGACTCGCGATCTGTTAACTGTTCGCCCAGAAACCCCGGTGCAGGAAGCCGTTCAGCTTTTGGCAGAAAAGCGCATTAGCGGTTTGCCCGTGATCAACGATGAACAGCGTTTGGTGGGCGTTCTCTCTGAAACCGACCTGATGTGGCAAGTCACAGGTGCTCAAGTGCCTGCCTACATTACCCTGCTCGACAGCGTCATTTATTTAGAAAATCCGGCTCGCTACAATCAGGAACTTCACAAGGCTTTAGGGCAAACCGTCAGTGAACTGATGACCGACAAACCCGTAACGATTACCCCTGACGAATCTATTCGCAAAGCGGCTCAAATCATGCACGATAAACAGATTCGGCGGCTAATTGTGATAGACGAAGCCAAAGCCGTTGTCGGTATTTTGACGCGTGGTGACATTGTCCGCGAGATGGCTAAAAACTACGCGGAACGCAGTCAAACTGCTTAGCAGTTCGTTAATCAGTCCCTACCCCTTTGCTGCTAGATTGAAAAAAAACCTTTAAATTCCCATCCCTAAAGCGCTGGGTTACCGGACTAATGGGGTATGGGGAAGCTGTGTTGAGAAAATTTAACTGCAAAACCCAATGGATAATACCTCCGATAGTGTGCAGCAGCTCTTGGCTTCTGAAGACTATGGCGATCGCATTCGGGCCGTTAATCAGATGCGACAGCTAGCGCCCGCCGCTGCCTTTGAACTGCTCTGTCAAGCCGCCCAAGACCAACATGCCAGGGTGCGCTATGCGGCCATTAGCCAGATCTCGAATGTGGGCGATCAAGACCGCGATCGCGTGTTGGCGTTGCTCAAACGAGCCTTACTGACGGACTCAGAAATAGACGTACGCGCGGCAGCAGCGGACTCATTAGGGGCGCTGAAGTTGAGCGAGGCTTTTGACGATCTCAAAACCGTCTACGAAAAAACCACAGACTGGCTCCTGCAGTTCAGCATCCTGGCGGCGTTGGGTGAGCTGGGCGATCCGCGTAGCTTCGACCTGCTCACGGAAGCGCTAGATTCGAGCAATTCTTTGTTTAAAACCGCCGCCATTGGCGCTTTGGGTGAACTAGAAGACGAAGCGGCTATTCCGCTATTGCTGCCCTTTGTCGATGATCCAGATTGGCAAACTCGGCATCGTCTGGCTCAAGCCCTCAGCCATTTTGACCAGGTGCCTGAGGTGCAACAAGCTATGCAAAAATTAGCCAATGATGATTCTGATGCCGTAGCACAAGTCGCCAAAGCTCATCTCTAACGCTAGCCAACGTGGGTAATCAACAAGTGATTGGCATTGATTTGGGGGGTACCGCCATTAAGCTAGGGCGGTTTAACGCTCAAGGCGATCGCCTGCAAACTTTAAGCGTTCCTACCCCTCAACCCGCTCAACCGCAGGCCGTTGCAGCCACTATAACAGCGGCGATCGCCCAACTTGATCCAGATCAAGAAGCGATCGCCCTGGGCGTTGGCACTCCTGGGCCTGCGGATGCGGCGGGGCGGGTGGCGCGAGTAGCGATCAACCTGGCCGACTGGCGTGATGTGCCCTTAGCCGACTGGCTGGAAGCGGCCACCCAGCGCCCCACGGTGCTAGCCAACGATGCCAACTGTGCCGGACTGGGAGAAGCTTGGCTAGGAGCCGGAAGACCCTTTCAAGATTTGATTTTGCTGACGTTGGGCACAGGCGTCGGCGGTGCCATTATTCTCAACGGCCAACTGTTTGTTGGTCGCACAGGCACAGCCGGAGAACTCGGACTAATCACGCTGAATCCGGCAGGCCCAGCTTGCAACAGCGGCAACCAGGGTTCGCTAGAGCAGTATTGCTCAGTTCAGGCGATTCGTCGGGATGCGGGTTGTGAACCCGGCGTTTTAGCTGAACGCGCCCTGGCTGGCGACGCCGAGGCGATCGCCTTTTGGCAGCAATATGGTCGCTATTTGGGCGCTGGGCTAGCCAGCCTGATTTATGTGCTAACGCCAGAAGCAGTCATTTTAGGCGGCGGCATTAGCGCGGGAGCCAAGCTATTTTTACCCGCCGCGATCGCTGAAATTGAAGCCCGCGTCTTGCCCAGTTCGCGGGAGGGGCTTAAAATTCTTTTGGCCGAACTGGGCAACCAGGCTGGTATGGTGGGGGCAGCCAAGCTAGCTTTACAAAAATTTGGCTGAGCGATCGCTGTAGCCAACAGCGTTAAGCCCCTGCAATGGCTGCAAGCCGCTAGCAAAAGTCTTTGCTTCTGCCCTCGGCTTTAGCCATAAAACCTGCCCCCCAGCCCTGACTAGGGCACAGAAACCGTCACAGCCGCCACAGCGATGTACATATCATCGTTTTTGTCTGCCAGTTCAGCGATCGCCTTACCCGCCACCACCATACCGCCCGCCTCTAGCTTTAACGTCTTTTGACCAAACGGCAGCACCGCTAGCACCTCTTCGGGTCTTACCTGTTCGGGGTAGGGCACCGCGACTTGCACCTCTACTAGCATTTCGTTGGGATGGTTTAGCCCAGCCACTTCCCAAACTCCTGGCAGAGCATTGTGGGCGATCGCGTTGCGTACGGCTCTAGCCGCCGCCACAGTGGGATCTTGACCATGCTGGTCAATACCCATTGCCATTTCAATAATCAAACGCTTTTGCATGGATCTATTGCCTAAGTTTCAATCACCACGCGCAGATTGCCACGTTTGCGCACCACCCGACAAGCCGTTGCCCCATTTGAGCGCTCAAATTCTAGATCGAGAACCGTTGCTCCCACCTTCAGGTTGTTAACTGCTAAGCGCTGCAAAAAGTCAGGCAGCATTGGGTCAATAATGCGGAGATAGTTGCTAGGCGCATCCGGCACCAGATTAAGCATCGTTTGCAACAAGTGAAAAACACTACCTGTAGCCCACGCCTGGGGAGAGCAAGCCACCGGATATTGCACAGGCGGTATGCGATCGATCCGCTCGAAACCACAAAACAACTCCGGCGGGCGCTGATAAGGCTGGTAGTTCATCATGTCAATAATGCCTTTAGCCACCTCTAGCGCCGCTTCAATTTGGTTGAGCGATCGCAGTCCAGCCGCAATTAGGGCATTGTCATGGGGCCAAACGGAGCCAATATGATACCCCATCGGGTTATAAGCGGGAGAATCGCTGCTAAGCGTGCGAATGCCCCAACCGCTAAACAAGTCTGGGGCTAACAGGCGCTCAGCTACGCTTTCGGCTTTTTCAGGTGTCAAAATGCCCAAAGCCAGACAGTGACCCGGATTTGAGGTAATACCGTCTACTGCGTTGCCTTCGCCATCGAGCGCTAGCGCGCAAAAATCTAAATCATCAATCCAAAAATCTCGGTTGAAGCGATGCTTCAAGTCTCTAGCCGCTTCTTCCCAGGCATCAGCCAAATCAATCCGCTTTTTCAAACGGGCCATTTGAGCCAGCCGCATTCTGGCAGCATAAACATAGGCTTGTACTTCACAAAGGGCGATCGAACCTTGAGCCAGATGACCGTGGCGATCGACAATACAGTTCCAAGAGTCTTTCCAGCCCTGGTTGTCTAGCCCACCTTTAGACTTGCGGTAATAAGCTAAATATCCGGTTTCTTGACAGGCGCGGTCGATCCACTGCATCGCGGCCAACGCGTTAGGCCACAAGGCTTCTAGGGTTGCCTGGTCATTTGTCCAGGCATAGTAGTCGGCGTAGAGCATCAGCCACAGGGGCGTTGCATCTACCGTGCCATAGTAAGGCGTGTGGGGCACTTCACCACAGCGCACCAGTTCGCCGTGGCGCAGTTCGTGCAAGATTTTGCCCGGTTGTTCTTCGCGCCACTCATCGTCCTTTTTTCCCTGATAGTGAGCTAAAAGCTTTAGGGTTGACTGAGCAATCCCCGGATCTAGCATCAGCGTCTGCATTGCGGCAATGATCGTGTCACGCCCAAACAGGGTAGAAAACCACGGCACCCCTGCAGAGAGAATCGTTTGCTCGTAGAAGTCTTGCCGCAACAAATAGGTGTCTTGCTCGGCTCGTGAAACAATCAGGTTAAACGTTTCGTTGTCTGAGGTGACGCGGGTGACATGATTGAGCCACTGATCTTCTTCTGAGGTTTTTGAAGCGATCGCTTGCCCCAAGGTAGCCGGAATGCCATCAGAAGGCGTTTGCTGCCCGTCGGTTAAAAGCTGTAAACGATAGCCTAGCTTTTGCGATTGGTGAGGCTCAAGGGTTAAGTGCCAGAGAGCTGTATGACCTTTACACAAATCGGGCGGGCGGTGCAAAAACTCAATCTGCGACTCCATGACGATGCCATCTAGCCCCAGATAAGACAGGCTCAAGCGATCGCTGACTCGCTCGGTCAAGGCTTGCAGGTCGGCTTCAGATTCAACTGCCTTGGTGGTTGAGGGGGGCAGTTGTTGGAGCTTTGTGCCTCGCTGCTCTCGTTGCGTATAGCCGCGCAGTTCAAACACATCAATAAAGTCGGCGTCAAAGCTCAGCGACAGGGTAAAGCTGGCAGGTTCAGTGCTGTAATTGGTGACTTCAATGTCTTCAAATAAACCGCCATTGAGCACCATGTCTCGACGAATGCCGATTGTGTCATGGGTAATGTCTGGCAAAGGCGGGTTAGCGCACAGCACTGATAGGGCAAAACCCAGATCGGCGTTGCTGCTGAGTAAAACCGGCGATCGCCCGTCAATTTGCAGCTCTAAGCGACTCAAAAACCGTGAATCTCGGCAAAAAAGCCCCATGCTGGTATTTTGGTTGCCCTCTAAACAGCCAGAAATATTGCCCAGCAGATCTGTAATCATAAACAGATCATCTTCTTTCAGCGTGAGCGTCGGCAAAGGTTGCTTACTAACAACGCAAGGCCATTCTGGAAGAGGCCACTGCTGCGCAGGGACGTATTGCTGGCCGTTTTGCTCAAGAATGTCTAGAGCCATTGTCATCTAAGTCCAAAAATTGAAAGGTGTGTCGGTGCCTGATCGGGCAAAACTCAGCATTTGCTGTCAGAGTGTGGCTGGGTCAACCGCGATCGCGTGTGGCTGTTCACTTCGCTTTTCACAATGTAGCGATTTGTGAGCAAAGTCGAGTAAAACAGCTCACCATCTGCACACTATCTATACAAGAAAAAGGCTGGAAAATTGCTTTCCAGCCCTTCAAAGTACATCTGTTAGGTTTGTTAGGTTTTGAGTTTTAAACCAAAACGCTGGGCAACGCCCAAGCAAGCACTCATCCGCCAAAGCTTAATTATTCAGCCGCCGCACCATCCGCGATCGCGGCAGCGGGGTCAGCCTGCAACTGAGCAACGTTAACTTTGACGACCCGATGACGAGCGGCTTCTACCTTAGGCAGCGTCAGCGTCAAAATACCGTTGTCGAAACTAGCAGCTACCTGCGTATTTTGAATAGCAACGGGCACAGGCACCACCCGCCGGAAGGTACCAGAACGCAGTTCAGCGTGCAACAGACGCTGGTCTGCCGCAATTTGTAGCTGGCGCTGGCCAGAAATGGCAACAGCCTCACGGCTAGCTTGAATATCAATTTCTTCAGCTTTAACCCCAGGAAGCTGCACCTGTAGCAACAGGCGATCGCCCTGGTCAATCAGATTAACGGCGGGTGTCCAAGTCGTTTTTACGTTCATATCTGCTGGGGTAACGTCCTCAAAAATGGAGTCGAGTTGACGGTGTAAAGATTCAACTTCACGCAGGGGTTGCCAGTAACGAACGATCATGATTTTTAAACCTCGCTTGCAATGCTGAAACTGGATTGGCGGCTCCCAACCGCGCTCTCAATTTCTCTATAGTTCTTATGATGCAAGTTCAAACGCGATCGCCCCAGTCCAGAGAACCCTACCCAGAAGTAGAAGTCTCTCACCGAACTGCCACCGTACCGGGGTTACCGAAATCAGCAACAGCGTCCCACATCCGCCGCTGACAGCCATGCTTTCTGTTTGCCCTTTGCCCTTAGCTTCTGGCTTTAGCGATCGCCGTTTAGCGGTCGCTGTGCTGCCGGATGGTCTTAAGCTGAAGCTGGGTATTCTCAGGGAGAATAGGTGTCGTCCTGAACGAACCTATCCTGAGTGTGTCAGCCTGCCCTTTAACCCCAAGATGGTTTGAGCCAACCTCCAAACCTATGACAGCAGCTTCTGCTTCTTCCCTTTATTCCCTTGCTGAACTGCCTCAAGTTTCAGTGATTGTGCCTGTCTACAACGGTGAGCGCGACTTACCCGAACTGCTCCCCCGGCTGATGCAGCAAACCTATCCCCGCGACCGGGTAGCGTACTGGCTGGTAGACAATGCCAGCCGCGATCGCACCCCCAGCTTAATTCAAGCAGCCGCGCAGCAAGCTCAGCGTCAGGGCATTCAGTTGCAGTTGCTGCAAGAAACTGACATTCAAAGCGCTTATGCCGCCCGCAACACCGGGATTCGAGCAGCCCAGGGAGAAATTTTAGCGTTCACCGATGCGGATTGCTACCCACAGCCAGACTGGCTGATAAACCTGGTGCAGCCCTTCAAACAACCCCAAATTGGCTTAGCTGTAGGCGAAATTGTCGCCTTTCCAGGTCGTAACTGGCTGGAAAAATATGCTGAGCGCAAACAACTTTTGTCGCAGCGAGACACGCTCGCTCACCCCTTTTGCCCCTACGGACAAACCGCTAACCTGGCTGTAAGGGTCAACGCCTTGGAGCAAGTGGGTTTGTTTCGTCCGCATTTGACCACGGGAGGAGACGCTGATTTGTGCTGGCGACTGCAACAGGGAGGCTGGCAGCTACAGTTTGTAGAGACGGCTGTAATTCAGCATCGCCATCGCTCATCGCTCAAAGAACTCTATAGCCAATGGCACCGTTACGGTCGCTCAAATCGATTTTTACACGAGCTACACGGGGTTGATTTAGCGCGATCGCTAAGTCGCCAAGAAATTCAACGGCAGCTTTTGCGCTGGTTAGCCAAAGACCTCCCCAAAGCCACGTTTCACTATCTCACGGGCAAAGGCCCAGCGATTGACCTGCTCATGACCCCCATTGGTTTATATTGCGCCCGTGCCCGCGACCTGGGGCAGCAAGAGGCTCAACTGCCGGAAGCCGCTCAACAAATTGCCTGGTTATCTGCTTCTACTGCTGGCAAGGATCTGACATGAAGATTTTGATGCTGTCTCTCAATACGTTCCCCTATCCGCCTACCTATGGAGGCGCTGAAATTAGAACGTTTAATTTACTCAAGCATCTACAAGCTCAGCACGAAGTGACGCTACTCACTCACTGCCAGCGCCCCGTTACCACCGCTGAAATTGACGCCCTCCGCCATGAGGTAACTCACTTAGAAATTTTACCGTCACCGCCCCAGCCTCAGCCAGCCCGGTCTTTAAGCGGGTTATTACAGCAGGCGGGGCGCTTTGGGCGGTTTCTAACAACATCGACTCCTCCGAGCGTGGCCTATCGCTATGTGCCTGCTGTGCAAGACTGGGTCGATCGCGCTGTTGCCAGTCAAAAGTATGACGTTGTGGTTTGTGAGCACAGCGTTAACGAAATCTACGTGCGGCCTCACGTTCGCGCTCAACTGCGTACTGTTGTTGACATTCATAGCTCTGTTTATGGTTGGGTGCGTAACCATCTCGAACAGGGAGCCACTGAAAAGCCGTGGCGCGATCGCCTGTATCTGCCCTTACTGGCTCGCTACGAGCAGCGCTACTGTCGCAAGTTTTCTCGGCTCGTGGTTACAACACCCGACGATCGGCACCAAATTCTCAAGCTGGTACCAGAAGCCAGCGTTGATATTATTGCCAACGGGGTGGACTTGGCCGCTTTTCCCTACCGCCACCAAGATCCAGGTGGAGAAAACCTGATTTTCATCGGTGCAATGGACGCCTCTCACAATATTGATGCGGCCTGCTTTTTTGCCCAACAGGTTTTCCCCCAGATTCGGCAGCGGTATCCAGCCGCAACCCTCAGCCTGGTGGGAGCGCGGCCTGTAGCCAGGGTGCAAGCGCTGGCAGAACTGCCGGGGGTCATTGTTACAGGCCGAGTCCCCTCAATGGTGGAGTATTTGCATCAGGCAACGGTTTGTGTGGTGCCGCTGCGGGCGGGTCTGGGTATTAAAAACAAAACGTTAGAACCGATGGCAGCAGGTGTACCAATTGTAGGTAGCGATCGCGGTTTAGAAGGACTCAGTGTAGATCAACCGCTGCGAGCATTGCGAGCCAATACACCCGCAGCCTACATAGCAGCTATTGATCGCCTGTTTGCGGATGCAGCGCTGCGACGCAGCCTCTCGCAAAATGCCCGGGCGATGATTGAGGCTGACTATACTTGGGAAAAGGCCGGCCAAAAGTATGAGCGGGTGCTATCCTCCTAAGCAGTCCTCTCGCGCGTATCGGGGTGGCGCTACTGGCATAACGGCGATCGCTGTTGTGTTGGGTTTTCTCATTCAAGCGTCAGCAAGTGCCAAACAGCCTATTTCCTTTTCAACGCCAACTCCCCCGGCGACGGGTACAAATTTGGGTGCGA
This sequence comes from Almyronema sp., assembly GCF_052168255.1. Lineage (NCBI taxonomy): Bacteria > Bacillati > Cyanobacteriota > Cyanophyceae > Nodosilineales > Nodosilineaceae > Almyronema > Almyronema sp. The sequence continues at coordinate 12,194 of NZ_JBQLZL010000115.1, forward strand.
TCGCCTCGCCCAGTTAGTCGGTTGCGGATACTTTGGCAAATCCTGGCTTTGTTGATTTTGGTGAGTGTCGCTGGCCTAACGCTTCAGAGCCTTTGGCTCAGCCTGCGTTTTATTGTTAATCCCAATACCACTCACTGGATTGAGCGCTACTTACCCCAGGCCAATTCAGGCTTAGGGCAAGCTCAGCCTCAAACCTTGGCCGCTATCGAAGCTGAACTCGACCAAGCCGGACTCAGTGCAGGCGAAATCATTCAGCTTCAGGCAGCGCCGTCAACAGCCGATTGGTTGCTGCCAGTTTTAACGCCCTCGCCGCTGTGCCACTCCCCCTGTCAACACCTGGTTGAATTAAGGCTTTATCGGGCTAGCGATCGCAGTGCGGCACCTTTACTGCGGCTCGTCGATCGTCTAGCGGTGGCTGGCCCTACAGAAGAAACTGCGATCGCGCCGCTGGTTGGCTCAGTTTTAGAGCATCCCGGCTCGGCGCGGCAGTTACCTTTTGACGCGGTTCAATTGTTGCCGCCCGTCGAGGGGCAGCAAAACTGGCTCACCCTCCAGGGTCACTGGCAGCGGGGGCAGGTCACTTTGCTCTATGGTCAACTCATTCAGTACGATCCAGCGCAGTCGAGGCTGCGAGACTCGCTCGTGTGGAGCAGCCCAACGACGCAAAAACCGTACTGGTTAGATCTAGATGGCGTTGCCCCAGCAGAGTTGATTATTAACCAAAGTATTGGCCTAGAGCCTCGGTTTGTTGCCTACCGCCTTTCGGGTGGACAATCTTCTCAAATCGCCGTTCGGAGCCAGCCCATTTCTTTTTTAGAACCCGCTTTGCCCGGATCGTTAATCACCTCTGACTACGGCAAAGCGCTATTACAGGCGCGAAATGGGCTGTGGTCTGCAGCAGCCAAAACCCTCACCTCTCTTAAACAACAGCTAGGCCAAGCCTGGACAACAGACGCAGAAGCTCAATTAGGGTTAATTCAGCTTCATAGTCAAACCACGCAGCAACAGGCCGAACGTACCTGGGCCAGCGAAAGTCAGCAAATTTTGGCTGATCTGATGGATGGTCGCTGGAGCAAAGCACTCACCCGACTCGAGCAAACACCAACCGTTTATAAAGAAGTAGAAACTTTGCTCAAGCAAGATTCTGGCCGCCTGTGGCAGCGGGTAACTACGGCTCTACAGGTGACACCTAATCAGGCCGAAATTCAAGTTTGGGGCATGTTGATTTTGGCTGCTCAGCAAGATCAAACCACCGCCCAGCGTTGGTTGGCTCGTCAGGATGCCCGACTAGCCGCGCAAAGCCGCTACAGCCGATTGCTAGTGGCTCTACAGCCCCAGCCTGCTAGCCCCGCCCAGTCAGTCGCCCAAAAGTCGCCAGCAGCAGCGGCGGCGGCTGATACCCTTCCGGTCGCCACTCAGCCTGTAGCCAGCAGACACTGGAATTTGATGGGGTTTCTCACTGCGCTCTATACGGTTGAGCCGCAAAGCTGGTTTGCCCCAACTGGGCTTCAGCCCGCCGCCCGCGATGATCAGTGGTATCGAATTCAGATCAATTCGCTGAGTGATGGCTATTCAGGCTGGCAAACGCCGACCGCGACACCCACCTCTCGGCAAGCGGCAACCCTTTGGCAGCAGTTGGGGTTGAACACGCGTCCGCAGGTAGAGGTTCTTAGAGAAACCGCTACTGGGTTTGAGCTGGCAACCGTTACGGTGAAAGGCTTACAAGTACAGGGCGATCGCATTTGGCTATTAGCCACTAGCGGCGATCGCCTAGATTTGTCCCAAGCAGCCCTAGCCCTTTCACCTGACCAGCTGACGCTGCTAGAGCCAGCCCAAACGCTAACTCAGCCACCCAACCCCAACACTGCTAGCTGGGTAAAAACGCTGCAGCAAATTGAAAAATCGGAGGCCGCTAGCCTGCCTGCTCATTTACAATTGCAGACAGTCGATGTCACTGGCGATCGCCAACCTGACGTTCTCGTCACCACCGCCGCCAGTTCAGTCGCCAACAGCCTAACGGGACTTTTCATTCTCTCACCCACAGGACAGTTGCTCTATCGCAATCCCGCAGCAACTCAAGCCGTTGCCATCATTCGTGACCGGGCATTGCCACCCGCCTTGCTATTGCAAGATGCCAGAAACTATCAGCTAGTGCAATGGTCTGAGGCAGATCAAAAGTTTCAATAGCCTCCTTAATCTGAATAACAGTCATGCGCTTTTTGCATGAGGCACGCTAGAAAGCCTGCCTCAATGTGAATAGTTGCTTATGCTTTAGACAGATCTCGCGGCTCTGCCTATGAAAGTGTCTCAGCTAGATAAACCTGGGCTGATCTCTACGCAGATTATTGATCGTCAGCCGCTAACCCTCGCAGCCGAATCAACGGTCGCTGACGCGCTGGTAGCGATGGCTCAATCAGGCAAAAACTACGTCCTGATTCTGGCGGCTCAAACTCTAGTGGGCATTCTCACCGAGCGGGATGTTCTGAGAATGGTGGCTCAGACGCAGACATGGACAAATCGCCGCCTGAAAGAGGTGATGACGCGATCGCTGGTGACCTATCCTGCGGTCTCTAAGCCAGACGTTTTTGAGGCTTTAAAGCTGCTACGGCAACACCAGATTCGCCACTTACCCGTTGTCGATGCCAAGCAGCAGCTCACAGGGCTGATTACTTACGAAACCTTGCAATCGACGTTACAACCGACGGCCTTACTGCGCCTCAGAACCGTCCGCGAAGTGATGAATACAGCGGTGCTATGCGCCACCAGCAACGACTCTCTGCTGGCGATCGCAGCTCAAATGTACACCCATAAGGCTAGCTGCGTCGTCATCCTTGAGTCTACGGCGGCGGCCACCCGCTGCCCCGTTGGCATTATTACCGAACGCGATATTGTTCAGCTTCAGGCTTTGGGCACAGACTTTGCCGCCACCCCGGCGCACACAGCCATGAGCTACCCCTTACTGCCGATTCAAGCGCAAGATACCCTCTGGCAGGCTCACCAAGCGATGACGCAGCATCGGGTGCGTCGCCTAGTGGTGCGAACTGACTCAGATGGGCTAGCAGGGCTGATTACCCAAACTGAACTTTTGCGATCGCTCGATCCGCTAGAACTGTATCAAAATCTGCAAGCTTTAGAAACGCTGGTTCAGCAGCAAACCCAATCGCTCAATCAGTTGAATACTCACCTGCAACAAAAAGTAGACGCTTATCAAACCCTCAAACAAGAACTTGAGCAAGCCAACCAAGAACTTGAGCAGCGGGTTGCAGAACGCACCGCCGAGCTAGAAGCAGCCAATCTTCTCTTGTGCCAGCAAATTCAGACCTTGAATCCAGCCGTCAGCCCAGCCCAGCAGCCAAAGCTGTTATCGGCAGCGTGGATAAAATTTTGCTTAAAAGAGATTCCCCTCCCCCTCCCTCTCGCGACCTGGCTCGATCGCCACCCGATTTATCTAGGAGCCGGATTGACGGCAACCACTATTTGCCTGATTGAAGGGTTGCGTCAGGCAGGTGTGATGGTACCTGCGCCATTTTTACTGATTATGGTGACGGCTATTCTGACTGCCAGCACTAACGGCCTCTGGGCAGGGTTAGCCAGCACCGGGGTTTGGGCCATCTATGTTATTTGGGCAGCGCTATTCTCAGTGGGGCCACCTGCACTCTCTGGGGGAGTTGCCCCTGTTAGTTTGGGCATTTTGATGGTTTTACTAGCCGGATTGCGCCAGGGAATCGAGCGCGATCGCTATCAAGCGCTCAACCAATTGCTCATCTCAACCAACCAAAGCCTCGATCGCCAAATTCAGCGACACACAGCAACGCTACAAAAAACCAATCAGCAACTCAGGCAAGAGGTGCTAGAGCGCCAGCAGGTAGAAACGGCGCTGCGCGAAAGTGAAACCCGGTTTCGCGTCACCTTTGAAAAAGCGGCTGTGGGCATCGTCAATACCAGTCCTCAAGGATATTTCTTGAAGGTGAATCAAAAGTTTTGCGAGATTTTGGGATACA
>NZ_JBQLZL010000116.1:0-50468 GCF_052168255.1 Almyronema sp.
GCCTGCGCCCAAGCCGTCCACGAATTCTTCCGGCAACGGGGTTTTTTGTGGATTCACACGCCTATCTTAACTGCTAGTGACTGTGAAGGGGCAGGCGAAATGTTTAGCGTGACTAGCCTTGATCTCAAAAACGTGCCGCTGACCGCTGACAAAACCGTGGACTATAGCCAAGATTTTTTTGGTAAACCGACTTATCTGACGGTCAGCGGTCAGCTAGAGGCTGAAATCATGGCGATGGCCTTCACCCATGTTTATACGTTTGGGCCAACATTTCGGGCTGAAAATTCAAACACCTCGCGCCACTTAGCTGAATTTTGGATGATTGAGCCAGAAATGGCCTTCTGCAACTTAGAAGGCAACATGGACTTAGCAGAGGCGTTTCTAAAATTTGTCTTTCGCTTTGTGTTAGAGCAATGCCCTGAAGACATGGAGTTTTTTAACCAGCGAATTGACAAAACTGTCTTAGAAACCGCAGACAATATTATCAGCAGTGAGTTTGAGCGAATTACCTATACTGAGGCAATCAAGCTGTTGGAAAACGCCGATAGTCAGTTTGAATACCCGGTGTCTTGGGGGCTGGATTTGCAGTCAGAGCACGAGCGTTATATTTCGGAGGTAGTGTTTAAAAAGCCCGTGATTGTAACGGACTATCCGACCGAGATCAAAGCCTTTTATATGCGCTTGAATGAGGATGAACGAACCGTTGCGGCAATGGATGTGCTAGCGCCCAAGGTCGGGGAAATTATTGGTGGTTCACAACGCGAGGAGCGGCTAGCTGTGCTAGAGCGGCGGATTCAAGCGCAAGGGTTACCCGTAGAAAACTACTGGTGGTATTTGGATTTGCGACGTTATGGCACTGTGCCTCATGCGGGCTTTGGGCTGGGATTTGAGCGACTGATTCAGTTTATGACGGGGATGGCCAACATTCGAGATGTGATTCCTTTTCCCCGCACACCCGACAATGTGGAGTTTTAAGCATTGAGGTTTGTTTCTGCTGGCGATCGCTCGTGATTAGCGCTTTACCTGCGATCGCGGCTGAACGGTCGCTAGCCCAGATAGCCCAAACACTTTTCAATGACCCTCAAAAATTTGAACGTGTTTACGCCATTTCAACCTATAAAGTTCGGTTGCTGTTTGTGCAGGCCGAAAAAATCCAGTCCAGCAGGAAAAGAACTTTTTAAGCTGGCTGCGACGAGGATGGCCAAGTCTCAGCCCCATAGCCACAAGCAGGGTCTAAATATTGCCGCATTAACGCTAGGAGCTTTTCTCGCTTGAAGGGTTTCAGCAGCACCTCGTTGCAGCCAGCGGCAAACATAGCCGCCTGACTTTCTTCAAAAGCTGTCGCTGTCAACGCAATAATGACAGTGGGCGACAATGTTTGCTCTGCTTCAGCCGTGCGAATCTGCCGGGTTGTTTCATACCCATCTAGCCGCGGCATCCGCATGTCCATCCAAATTAAATGCGGTTTCCATGTCTGCCAAAGCCGGAGGGCTTCTTCGCCATCCCCAGCCGTGCGATGATCCACATTTAAGGCTGTCATAAATCGCTGCAGTAGTAGCTGGTTGACTCGATTGTCTTCAACAATCAGGATGCGATGCCGCTGTTGGCTGTTATCGGGTAGCGACCCTCGGCTAGCTCGACTAGCGGCTAAACCTGGCGTTGGTAGACTGGTCGGCTCTACCTGAATGGTGAATGTTATTTGAGTTCCCTGGCCCATCTGGCTTGCAATTTGAATTTCTCCTCCCATCAGGTGGACATATTGGCGGCTAATCGATAATCCTAAGCCGCTGCCCTCACCCGACTGGATACCTGACTGAGTTTGCTGAAAGGGCTGAAACAGGGTTGCTAGTTCATCGGGGGCAATGCCGACGCCTGTGTCTTCTACCGTAAATTGCAAAGTGGTTGAGCCGCAGGGTTGAGAGGTGGCTGGCTGAGCAGCGGGGAGGCTGTTCGAGGCAGCGGCCACCTCAACGCGTAAGCTAATCGAACCCGTTTGCGTAAACTTGATACTATTGCCCAATAAGTTCAGCAAAACCTGCCGCAGCTTGCCTGGATCGCTGGCGATCGCGGTAGGGACTTCAGGGGCTTGGTAAACCTGTAACCTCAGCCCTTTGTTTTGTGCTTTTAGGCGTAGCATCGCCTGCAACTCTTGCAATAAACCAGACAGGTCAAATGCTTCAGCGTCTAGCTGCATTTGACCCGCTTCAATTTTTGACATTTCTAAAACGTTTTTGATCAGCCCTAGCAGGTGTTCACCGCTCGTGTTGATGATGCCGATATATTCTTGGTGCTGGCTGGATAAAGCGGGGTCGCGGTGCATCAGCTGCGTAAACCCCAGAATGGCATTGAGTGGGGTGCGTAGTTCGTGGCTCATGTTCGCCAAAAATTCACTTTTGGCTTGATTAGCTTTGTCAGCAGTTTCTTTGGCCTGTTGGAGTGCTTGAGCCTGTTCTTGTGTTTGCTGAAAAAGTTCTGCTTGCTGGATAGCAACACCCAGTTGATCGCTAACGCGCGTTACCAGGCGGATTTCTTCAGTTTGCCACTGGCGCGGGTTGGTGTTTTGGTAGCACGCTAATAGCCCCCAGAGGGTGCACCCTGAATAAATGGGTACGGTGAGGTAGGCGCGCACCTCAAGCTGCTCTAGCAGGTCGATATAGCAAGTGCTAAAGTCACGCGTATAGATGTCTTCTACGGTTAAGTAAGGAGTGCCCTGGTTATAAAGGCCACCCTGGGTTTCTTGTAGATAGGTATCTTGAATGCTGGTGGCTTTGTTAGCTAGCAGACGTACAGTACACCGATCTTGCTGGAGTAAACCTGTCTGCCAGGGTAAATCGGCTGATGGTTCGCTCAGCAGCGATCGCCCCGCTCCCATGGCTTCGGCAATCACATCGCCACTCCAATCTGGATTAAAGCGATAAACAATGACGCGATCGCAAACAATGGCTCTTTTCAACTCCTGCGTAGCTGCACGGAAAATAGTCTCTACATCTAAAGTTTGACGCATTTGCTGAATTACCCGCGTCAGGGTACGCTCTTGCTGAGCAACCTGAGTTAGTTGCACATTCGCCTGCCTTAAGGCTGCTGTGCGGTCGGCAACTCGCTGTTCCATCTCCGCGTAAGCCCTGCGGAGGGCTGTTTCGGCGTGCTGCCGTTGGAGTTCAGCCGAGGCTTTGGCGGCAAACAGGTTCATAATCGCTTCGGCCTCTCGCCGCGAGGATAGGCTGTGCCGATGCATAATGCACAGTGAGCCAATCACCTGCCCAGTCGAATTGAGAAGTGGCACGCCCAGGTAGCATTTGACGGGGCCTAGCGCCGCAAGCGCTTCCGAGTGAGAAAACTGGTCGCGAACGTTTTCAATATAAGTGGCTTGCCCTGCGTGGAGGGTAGTTTCGCAGGGATAATCGCTCAGCAACTCACTTTCAGGCGGTTGACGGCTGCCTCGGCTCCAAGCAGCTAGCAGATGGAGTTTATCGGGTTCAGCTTCACGCCATTCAGAAACAAAGGCATGTTCAACCCCCGTAGCTTGAGCTAGCTGCTGCACCAAGGCAGAAAAGAAGGCTTTGCCAGTGACGGAAGCCGTCGCCTCTAAAAGATTTTGCAGCGTCTCTTGGGCACGTTTGCGGGCAGCTACTTCTTGCTGTAACTGATGATTGAGATCTTCGAGTTCTTGGGGCGATCGCAGGGCTAAAAACTGAGGCATCCACTCAACTAAGCGAATAGCCGTTAGGCAAGAGACAAAGGCGGTTATGGCACGCTCGGCTCCAGCCATCCAGTAGTTAGGAAACCAGAGTGTCCAGATATCTAGTAAATGCCCAACACCGCAGGCAGTAATAAACAAACCAAATAGCAAAAAAACTTTTGAAAAGGGCGTATCCTGACGTTTGTGGACAAAATATATCAGCATCGCTGGGATTGAGAAGTAAGCGATCGCAATTAACAAATCGCTAACAACATGCAAGCCAACCAGAGGCTTTTGCCAGAGATAACAATGGCCATGCGGAACATAAGGCAACTCAGAGGAGAAAATGGTTTGAAGCCAATGATTCATCTTAGGGTTGATTCAGCAGTAACCATAGATTTATATACTTGCAAAACCTTCAAGAAATTTGTCTAAGGTTTGAAGGTTTCAAGCAGCGTTTTAAAGATGACAGCACCCACCTGTAAGGATTCACAGTTTCCACGAGGAAGCTTCTATACCTTCTGCGGCTCCCACCCCAAATCTTGCTTCTAAGCTTGGGGGAAGTTCTGAGTTGGCTCCCTTTCTCCTAGGCGCAGATAGGGGCTAGCAGATGAGAGGCAACTTGCAAAATTTAAACAGACTTGAGCAAATGGCTGACTCTGCAACTAGGGCAAAAATTGACTCGTTTTGAAACGAATCTAAAATCATCCTTACGATCCGGATAACTAAACAGCAAAGACTGGGGGAGCGCTGGCTCGTATTTCTCAATATAACCGCTGCTCATCATGGCTGGCATAGCCCTGGTAGAGCCTTCACAGCTTTTCAAAAACACTTAAAGCCATCTGCCAAAGCAGGTTCCCTGTGGCCGCTATGCTCAATTGGCGACTAAAGCTGGTAGCGTTGACCATAGGCGAGGTCATGGCAGCAGCTTTTGAAGACGCGATCGAACTATTGGCAGCTTACTCCTTATGTGCGGCAGCAATGGCGCACAATTTTTTACGCTTTTTTATCAACGCTTGTTTTTACAGCATTTTGGCCTATTCTAGCTTGGCTTTCAGGCAAAATTATTTCGCTGTTAGTTCAGGGTCAGGTCGTCGCGCTGGCTCAGATTGCTACGCTGACCATGATCGGCTTTTTGATTCAAAAGATAGGTCAATACGGCCAAGATTCGTTAATGGCCAAAGCGGCGTTGCAGATTGCCTTAAATTTACGCCTGCAGGTTTACAGCCACTTACAGCGGCTAAGTCTGGCCTACTTTGAAAAAGCTCAAACCGGCGATTTAGCCTATCGCCTGACAGAAGATGTCGATCGCGTTGGCGAAGTCGTCAACAAGTTTTTTCATGATTTTGTGCCATCGGTCTTGCAGCTCGTGGTGGTCTTGAGCTACATGCTTTACCTCAACTGGCAACTGACGCTAGCGGCGCTAATTTTGGTGCCGTTGCTAGCCGTTTTGACCGGGTGGTTTGGGAGCAAAATGCTACAGTTTTCACGCCGTAGTCAAGATTTGGTTTCTGATCTATCGTCGCATTTGATTGAGGTGTTCAGTGGCATTCGCCTGGTACAAGCCTTTGCGGCTGAAGCTTACGAAATTGAGCAATTTCGGCAGGCGGCAGAGCGCAATCGGCAAGCTCGCTATTCAGCGGAATGGCTAAAGTCGGTACAGTACCCAGTGACAGGGTTTCTTTATGCGCTTATGGTGGCGCTGCTGTTGCTGATTGGCTCTTGGCAAATTGCAGCGGGCAACCTGACGGGCGAAGGCTTTGGCAGCTACATTGCCGCTGCCTTAATGTTGATTGATCCCGTTAACCACGTCATTATCAACTACAGTCAGTTTAAAGAAGGCGAAGCCTCCCTCGATCGCATTTTTGAGTTACTCGCGATCAAGCCCGGTGTGCAAGAGCAGCCGCAAGCCTCTGAACTACCCGCTGTGACGGGTAAGGTGGAATACACCAACGTCAACTTTAGCTACGAAGCCGATAAGCCCGTTCTGCGAAATCTTAATTTGCAGGTCATGCCGGGAGAAGCGATCGCCCTAGTGGGGGCGTCTGGCGCGGGCAAAACCACGCTGGTTAACCTACTGCCGCGTTTCTACGAACCCCAAACAGGCCAAATCTTGATAGACGGTCAGGATATTCAAACGGTGACGCTGCGGAGCCTGCGTCAGCAGATTGGCATTGTGCCCCAGGAAAATATTTTGTTTACGGGTACGATCGCGCAAAATATTGCCTTTGGGCGATCGCAGTTTGATTTAGCAGCCGTAGAAGCTGCGGCTAAAGTGGCCAATGCCCACGACTTTATTCAGCAGTTTTCGCAGGGCTACCATACCTGGGTCGGAGAACGCGGGGTGAATTTGTCGGGGGGGCAGCGACAGCGAATTGCGATCGCTCGTGCTGTCTTGCTAGATCCTAAAATTTTGATTTTAGATGAGGCTACGTCGGCATTAGATTCTGAGTCAGAGGCTTTGGTGCAAGAAGCGCTAGAACGGCTGATGCGCGATCGCACTGTGTTTATCATTGCCCACCGTTTGGCAACCGTACGCAATGCCGATCGAATTTTGGTTCTAGAGCAGGGGCAGGTGGTCGAGCAGGGTAGCCATACGGAGCTATTAGAAAAGGGCGATCGCTACGCCCACTTCTACGCCCAGCAGTTTCAAGGTCACTAAGGGTCTGCCAGCGATCGCCTCAATCTGGCTAGACACCAGTTCTATAGCTAAGGCAAAAGGGTGAGAGCAGCGGGCAGAAGGAAAGCTTTGCCGTCAGCGGCTTTCAGCCATGTAAGTCTCCCAAGGCTTTTGGCTACAGCTATACCCTTAGGTAGACTGATCTTCGACCGCTTGAGGGACGGTTTAATCCTCAAAAACCCGTTACGGTCAAAGCAGGGCTTTATGGCACCTTGCTCCTCCAGTTCAACGGGAATTATTTTATGCAGCTCAAGTCAATTCGTCAGCAGGTTGTGGTGGTCGTGGGAGCCTCTAGTGGTATTGGTCGGAGTGCCGCCCTAAAATTTGCCCAACGGGGAGCGAGCGTGACTGTGGCAGCTCGTAATTCAGCCGGACTTGACTCGCTGGTGAGTCAAATTCAACAGTTAGGCGGTAAAGCGATCGCCGTTGTGGCTGATGTGGCTGAGTTTGAGCAGGTACAGGCGATCGCTGATGCTACTGTCGCCGCCTTTGGCCGCATCGACACCTGGGTTCACAACGCTGGTGCTGGCATGGTGGCGACTTTTGAAGCCAGCAACCTCGAAGAGTTTCGGCGGGTGATTGATGTCACCCTAATGGGGCAGGTCTATGGGGCTAGGGTAGCGCTGCCCCATCTGAAAGCGGCGGGTGGCGGTTCGCTCATTGCCGTTTCGTCTATGGAAGGTCGGCGGGCATTGCCCTTGCAAAGCGCTTATTCAACCGCGAAACATGGTTTGGAAGGTTTTTTAGAGTCCCTAAGGGTTGAGCTAGCGCATGAGGGAAGCCACATCAATGTCACCAGCATTAAGCCCGCTGTGATTAATACGCCATTTTATAATCACGCCCGCACCAAAATCGGCGTTAAACCGACAGGCATCCCGCCTTATTACGCGCCTGAGTTGGTAGCAGACGCCATTTTATATGCCGCTGAACATCCCACGCGAGACTATATTGTCGGCGATGTCGGCAGAGTTTTAGATCTCGCACAGCGACTAGCACCCGGTTGGTTAGACCAGTTCTTGGTGCAGGTGGGCTTTCAAGGGCAAAAAACTAATGAGCTGAAAGCTCCCCAAGACCCTGATAACCTGTTTGAGCCAATGTCAGGCTACGAGCAGGTAGCCGGAGATTTCGGCCATTTGAGCGTCCCTAGTTTGTCGGATTGGGTCGTCAAAAATCCGGTTAAGGTTGCAGGGGCGATCGCCCTAGGAGCCGCTGTTTTGCTGGCTATCAGTCACCGTTCTGATAGCGATCCCCGGCTGGGTTAAGCTTTATTCTCGCGTTCTTGTTCGCCGTCTTCTAGCGCTGCGCCGGAGCCGCTGCTGGATGACGTCTAAACCTTCTGCGGGTTGTTGCCAAAAGGCGCGTAGCTCTTGCAACGTGCGATCGCGCTCAAAGCCTAGCGTATAAGCCGCCATCTGCCCATCTAGCAAAACGCGTTGTAGAGCCGCCCGCCGCCCGCTGCCTCCATATAGCCAACCGCTAGAAACTGGCTCCATTACTCCGGCGACCTCAGCTTCATCAACGCTTAAGGCAGCGGCTAAGCGCGTGGTTTCAGCCGCCAAAAACGCAGGCGTAAAGCAGGCCGCCCAGGTATCTGCCTCGCTAACCTGAACGCCTTCAGCACCCTCAGGCGTAGCAACAAACTCGCGTCCATCGGGGTTGCGCGTGGTGTGCTTCGGTGTCGTGTGGCCAAACACGCGGGCTGAGTGTCCGTGTTCAGCTAAGGTCGTCGCCAGTTGTTCAGCAAAAGAATCTTCACCCCCTGCGGCTGAGCAGCCATAAAGCTGAATTTGCACATGAGGCGTTAAATAGTCAGCCAGCAAACCAGCAATGGTGCTGCCAGAAGCACTGCCTTGCGTACCCAAAGACATATGCTGCTGAGTCCCATGCGTGAAGATAGCTAGTTCGCGAATATTGGCAGGCCGCTCCAAGCAACGCTCAACGGACTGTTCAGAAACAGCCGCACTTACAGAGCGAACTTTGGCCATTGGATCTTCTGCCTGCGTGAAGAAAATAGGCACGCCAACTTCCAACTCTCTCGCAGTTCCGCCGATGCTGCGACGCGATTGAGCATGGGGAATTGCCTGCGTAGAAAATTCGCGATCGTTTTGATAGAGTGCTTGTCCAATCAGTTGAGCTTCTGCCGCATTAGGAGAAAGGGGATCGCTCGATTCACTGGCTGTTGCGGAGCTTTGTCGGGCACGAAAGAGGGCGACGGCTCTTTGAAAACGAGGATTTCTGCCAATGCGACCCTGATAGCGGCTCAGCACTTGATCCCAGGTCATTGTTTGAAGGCGGGTAGCATGATCAGCCATTTCGGCGGGATCAGGCCGCAGTGACAATGTAAGACTAATGCCGTCAGGAAATTGCTCTGCCCAGGTAGGCTGCTCGGCTAGATCAGCCGTTTCACCTGCTTCCAACTCGTCTAGGGTAAACGTCATATCAGCCGTCTGTTCTGGCTCGGCCTGCTGCCGCTGAATCGTCAGAGGTTTGAACGGATGAAGTTGAACGGGGGGATTGCCGCCAGCAAAGAGACTTACCTGCATCGGATCAAAGCCAAACTGCTTGACATGGGCTAGGTGTGCTTGGGGATCTAACGCCGCCGCTGCGGGCAGAGAAAGCGGCGGCAAAGTCGTCGCCGGGGGTGGAGCGCCTGAAGCCGTTTGAGGGGAAGCGATCGCGCTAAAAGGACGAGACGCTAGCTGAGCGCGATCGCCTGTAGCTTTAGGTGAAGGCTGCGGTTCAAGGGCGTGAGTTTGCATGCCAACCTCAAAACCCATTAGAGGGAATTTTTTAAACTTGGCTGATCTACAAAAAAATATCCAGGGAAGTTAGTAGGCATTTAGCTTTCTTAAAATACCGATACTGGGAACAGAGCCATCGCTGAAGGCAAAGGCCAGCGGTCAGAAGGAAAGTTTTTCTCTCAACGGCTTGCAGCTATTGAAGTGTCTCAGCGCTGGTGGCTACCGCGATCGCTTTCTGGCAAACGGTACAGCGGTAGCCATCAACAGCCCAATCAAGCCACCTAGCGGAGGGGCAAAGGCTACCGCTAAAAAGCTTCTTAGATGCCAAGAAAGCGCCTGCCTTAACCCCTCAACCGTTGCCCTAGTCTGCCTGCAGCCAGACTGAAACCGAGCCGCCGTTGCAATGAAACTCAGCCCACCCCCATTCATTCGTATGAACAGGTTCTTTCACATGCTCAGTAATATCTACAAACTTGGCATTCGGCTGGCCCACTTCCATCCATTTAGACCCTTTGGGGCCATCGCTCATCAACACCGCCATTGCTTTAGGATGTTCGTCATCTCCTAAGCGCGTCCAGCCAATTGTGTTCCAGTGGTCAAAGTAGTCATACTGATCGCCATAGGCATAGTGCTGACGGGCATAGAGAAACTTGTCGATTAACCAGCGATGCGAAGGCATATAGATTTCATAATCATTACCGTCGCGTCCCTTGTCTCGGTAGCTTGCCCCGTAATAGTCAGCATAGAAAACACAAGGATAGCCTTCGCGCCGTAGCAAGATCAGCGCATACGCCAGTGGCTTAAACCAAGGCTCTACGACTGACTCCAGCATTTGCAACGGTTGAGAGTCGTGGTTTTCTACAAAGGTGACGGCTTTGCTGGGCTGTTGCTGCATCAGCGTTCCTTCTAAAATACGGCGCATGTCGTAGTGACCACCCGCATTGCTGGCTTCATAGAAGTTGTAGTGCAGCGGTACGTCAAACAAAGACATGCGGCCACCGGTAATACCAATAAACCAGTGCAGCGTTTCAATGTCATCGAGCCAGTATTCACCTACGGCAAAAAGTTCTTTGCCGGACTTGTCGCGCACATGGTCTAGCCATTCATTGAAGAAAAAAGCGCGAATATGCTTAACCGCATCTAAGCGAAACCCATCAACGCCTGTGGTTTCTAAAAACCATTCCCCCCAATATTTCAATTCCCCCCGAACCTGATCAACCCCCATATCCAGATCGCACGCCATTAAAAAGTCATAGTTGCCTTCGCGCAGGTCAACTTCGGTATCAAATTGCTTGTCTTTCAGACGGTAGATTGAAAAATCATAGGGGTCATCAGCGTTGTGGTTGACGGCATCAAAGTGCCACCAGTGCCACTTCATGCTGGAATATTGGTTGCCCCGACCCGGAAAGGTAAAGTTGCTCCAGATCCGAATGTTACGCGGGGGGCCAATTTCGTAGTTGCGATCGTTCCAGGCAACCGGAACAGCCTCGACAATTTCTGTTTCGTCGGCACCATTGCGATGGTTAAAGACTCCATCCGCATAGATTTGCAGTCCGGCAGCCTGAGCCGTTTTGATTGCCGTTATTAGCTGATCGCGGGTGCCATATTTGGTGCCTACGGTATCTTTTTGATTAAATTCGCCCAGGTCAAATAAATCATAGACCCCGTAGCCAACGTCGTAACCGCCACCACTGGCTTTGTAAGGCGGCGGCAACCATAAGGCGGTAAAGCCAGCTTCAGCCAATTCTTGAGCTTTATCTTTAAGCTCGTTCCAATGGGTACCACCGGGGGGAATATACCAGTGGAAATATTGCATCATTGTGCCGTTAATCGAGGCCATCTGTCGTTCTCCATATCGGATTACACGCTGGGGACAAGCAAAATGGGTAGGAACTGGTTGAATCGAGGTTGAAGGCTTGGCGGCCAAAGTCTCAGCAGGTGCAGCTTAGGGAAAAAAGCGGGATTATGTCTCCTTTTGAATCTTGCATCAGCAATTGCTGGTTTAGGCAGCGCCAAAAAATTCCTTTTTTATCCACAAAGGTCTGAGTCAGTTTTCCTGATGTCAGCACAGCTTCTAGCGATTTCAAGCTAACTCAGGTGAATCGGGTGGTCAGAACTTCGCAGAAAGATTTAAAAAACGTCCTGACCTGTGATGATTTGGCTGCCATAGCTAATAAGTTGCTGAGGGAGAATTTGGTGTATGGCAGATCTGACGTTGTTTACAGCCCAGCTATTGGCAGAGCAGAATTTACAGCAGGCTCAGCGGGCTACATTGACGGCTGAGGTAGCGCCGCTGACAGAAGCAGCGATCGCCCCCCATCCTAAACCTCTAGCGTCTGCGGTGGCTCCGGTTACGCCCCATCGGCCTCGTTTTAGCCTGCCCCTTCTGGCTGTTAAGCAGCTTTACCAAACGCTAACGCCACCAGCTTCGCCGGGATGGCTGAGCCGTCGCGCCGCGATCGCCCAGGTCAACAGCCCCCTGCCCACCCAGCCGCCAGAGCTAACACCTCCCACCCTCGAACAACTGCTAAAAGGTATTTCTAGCGATCGCCCCAATCAGCCATCCCCAGAACGCCCGCCTGCATCGGGTTATCGAGCTGTGCAGTCAGCGCCCCAGCTTAGCCGCTTGCAAGCCCTGCGAACCCCCGTTGAAACTTTGCCGCGCTTTGTAGGGCCACGGCCTCAATCAGGCAGTCAGCTCTTTCAGCAGCGCCGAGCGGCTTTGCAGCAAGGTCGGCTTTACACGCGCCTGTCTCCCGATGAATTTTATTCTCAATGGGCCAATGCTACCCAACAGCCTACCTACCCGCAATGGCGGCAACTGCTAGCGCAAGAAGCCCAAGCTATGGCCACGGGGCAAGGCCAAAATCGGTTGACTGTCGTTGTTGGCGACTCGCTTAGCCTGTGGCTGCCGCCGGAGTGGTTGCCTACCAACCAGTTTTGGCTGAATCAGGGCATTTCAGGAGATACCACAGCCGGAATTTTGCAGCGGCTCTCAGCCTTTGATCAGACACGACCGACCACCATTCATCTCATGGCAGGCATCAACGATCTCAAAAATGGAGCAACCGACAGCCAGGTTTTGCACAATCTGCAACAAATTGTGCAGCGTCTGCGGCAAACCCATCCTCAAGCGCAGGTTGTCGTTCACTCAATTTTGCCAACCCGCTTGGCCAGTCTCCCTAGCGATCGCATTCAAGCCCTCAATCAGCAGATTAATGCCATGACTGCGCAAGCAGGCGCTACCTTTATCGATTTGCAAGCCGATTTTCAAGATGAGCAAGGTATTCTCCGGCGCGAACTGACAACCGATGGGTTACACCTCAGCCCCCAAGGCTACCGGATCTGGCAGGTAGCGCTGGCAACCCTTTAGCGTGTGAGCGCTGCGGATAAAGCTGGAGGCTTTGTAGGCTGAAATGTTGTAAATAGGTTCAAATTGCCTAGCGTCATGGCAGCGCGATCGCACTGACGCTCAGCGGCTTTTGTCGCTAAAAACTAAGTAAGCTGCCCCGGCCAGCAACATGGCAGCAAAGAAATAGTTGCGCGTCACCGGAACCTTCATATAGGTCACACTAAAGCCAGCAAAAACCAGCATGGTGATAATTTCTTGCATTACTTTCAGTTGCGGCAAATTGAAATAACTAGCCCCGATCCGGTTAGCAGGTACCTGAAAGCAATACTCAAAAAAAGCAATTGACCAACTGGCAAAAATAGTGATCCAGAGCGGAGCCGTTTTCAGATCTTTGAGGTGACCGTACCAGGCAAAGGTCATAAAAACATTGGAAATCAGCAGTAGCGCAATCGGCTTAAGCATAGAGGTATTGGCAAAGCATGAAAGGCAGTGTAACGCTGGGCTGATATTTCGCCTAGAGACACTTTGGTAACAGCCCGGACACCTGAGCCAAAAGCTTGCCCAGACAGGCGAATCCTGCTGTTAAAACCGCCTCATTCAGCCCTCATGCCATAAAATTGGATGACAAACCTTTTGACTGAAGCGATACCCACCCATGAGGTCTTACCTGGCAGCCGCTCTGCAATTGACCAGCATTCCAAATTTAGAGCACAACCTAGCTCAAGCAGAAGAATTAATTGATTTAGCAGTTCGGCGAGGCGCAGAGCTGATTGCCCTACCCGAAAACTTTTCCTTCTTAGGAGACGAAGCCGCCAAGCTAGAGCAGGCTTCTACCATTCACCAGCTCAGCGAAAAGTTTCTTAAAACGATGGCTCAGCGCTATCAGGTAACGCTTTTGGGGGGTGGCTATCCCGTCCCAGCCAGCAACGGCAAGGTTTACAACACAGCCTTATTGGTCGATCCTAATGGCGAAGAACTGGCTCGCTACGAAAAAGTGCATTTGTTCGATGTGAATTTGCCAGATGGCAATACTTACCGCGAGTCCAGTACCGTCACCTCTGGTCAACAACTCCCTACGGTTTATCCTTCCAAGCATTTTGGCAACCTGGGGCTATCTGTTTGCTACGATGTTCGCTTTCCAGAACTGTATCGGCACCTCTCTCAGATGGGGTCTGAAGTTCTGTTCGTCCCCGCCGCTTTTACCGCTTTTACAGGCAAAGATCACTGGCAAATCTTGCTACAGGCACGGGCGATCGAAAATACCTGCTATGTCATTGCCCCTGCCCAGACCGGACGCCACAATCAAATACGCCAGTCTCACGGACACGCTCTCATTATTGACCCTTGGGGCGTGATTTTAGCGGACGCGGGTGAAGAACCGGGCATGGCGATCGCCGAGATTAAACCCGCTCGTCTAGAACAGGTAAGACGGCAAATGCCCGCTTTACAGCACCGAATTTTCATCTAGCAAAGGCAATCCTTCTTAGGATGGACTGTCTCTAATTTGTAAACTCAGGTAAAGTAGACAGGATAGATTTGCAAGACCCGAATGGTTGATCTGATAAACTCGGTATCTTCTTTAGTCCCGGTTTCTAACCCGTTTTCTGTTAATTTCGTCCCCGTTTTAGCAGAAGCCTCTGAAGCCGAGATTGGCCCTCTGGTACTAGCAGGCGTGCTGGTTAGCTTAATCGCCATTTATCTTGCGGCCAAAATTGGCGGTGAGCTATGCGCCCGTATCAACCTGCCACCTGTATTGGGAGAATTAGTCGGTGGGGTAGTCGTGGGTGTTTCAGCCCTCAACCTGATCGTTTTCCCTGAAGGTGCGACAGGCGCTGGTTCGCTCATTACAGATTTTTTACAAACGACGGCTGGCCTGCCACCTGAACTGGTGACTTCTGTTTTTGCTGCCCAAAGTGAAGTCATTTCGGTGCTAGCAGAGTTAGGGGTTGTCATCTTGCTGTTTGAAATTGGCCTAGAGTCAGACCTCAAAGAGCTGATTCGAGTAGGCCCGCAAGCGGCAGTTGTGGCGATTATTGGTGTGGTGCTTCCCTTTGCTGCGGGTACGGCGGGGTTGATTGCCCTCTTCGGTATCAGCACCATTCCAGCCGTTTTTGCTGGAGCCGCGCTAACCGCTACCAGCATTGGCATCACGGCTAAGGTTTTAGCAGAACTCCAACAGCTTAGCTCCAAAGAAGGCCAAATCATTATTGGGGCAGCCGTCTTAGACGACGTATTAGGCATTATTGTGCTGGCAGTGGTCGCTAGCCTCGCCAAGACGGGAGAAATCGAAATTCTCAACGTGGTTTACCTAATTGTAGGGGCTGCTGTTTTCTTGGTAGGGGCGATTTTGGTGGGGCGTTTACTCAGTCCCTTTTTTGTGGGATTAGTCGATCAGCTCAAAACCAGAGGACAGCTCATTATCAGCTCTCTGATTTTTGCTTTTGTTCTGTCTTATATTGCAGCCGCTATTCAGCTAGAGGCCATTTTGGGCGCTTTTGCAGCCGGACTGATTTTGGCAGAAACGACCAAACGCAAAGAGCTAGAAGAAAAAATCACCCCAATCGCCGACATGCTGGTGCCCGTGTTTTTCGTCACGGTTGGTGCCCGAACAGATTTGAGCGTGCTGAATCCTGCCGTACCGAGCAATCGGGAAGGGTTGATCATTGCTTCGTTTTTAATTGTGGTCGCTATTATCGGTAAGGTGGTGACTGGATTTGCCATCTTTGGTCAACCAGGCATTAACCGACTGGCGATCGGAATTGGCATGATTCCTAGAGGTGAGGTAGGTCTGGTATTTGCGGGTGTAGGCTCTGCTAGCGGGGTTCTATCTGAATCTTTAGAGGCCGCCATCATTGTTATGGTCATTCTCACGACCTTTTTGGCACCGCCGCTGCTGCGCATAGTGTTTAAAGACACTGACGAAGCTGTTTTAGAAAAAGCTGGAGCCGAGCTAGAAGAAGCCGACTCTGCGCCTGAGAGCACATAGCCGCGTCGATTTCAAACTATTTTTGCTTTTTTAAGAGGTAATCCTCTGTCTTGAGGTATAGCTACAGGCGGGGGAAGACTTCTTCTATAGCTAGACGATTAGCTCAGCCATGCTCGCTAAAACGAACCCGTGAGAACGTTTTAGTTAGGAGTTGTTTATGCGCTTTGCCAATCGCTTTACCCAGCCGCTCAACCAATGGAAAGCCGTTTTTAGCCGGATTGCAGCCGGACTCATCGCCGGGGGGATGGGCTTTACTCAAGCAGCCCCTGCCGTCGGACAAACTTATCGTGACCTAGAGGGACACTGGGTTCAAAGCTGCGTTGATCAGCTAAGCCAGCAGCAAATTGTCAGCGGCTACCCAGACAACACGTTTCGGCCAGCAGCCGTGATTAGCCGGACAGAGTATGCAGCGTTGATCAACCAGGCTTTTCCGGAAGTGCAGCCTGAGCGTGAAGCCGTTCAATTTGCGGATGTTCCAGTAGGTTACTGGGGACAAGCCGCCATCCAAACGGCGTATCAGCGCGGCTTTCTCTCTGGGTTTCCGGATCAAACTTTTCGGCCAGCAGCATCTTTAAGCCGCGTTGAGGCGTTTGTTGCTTTGGTGAGCGGTTTAGGCTATAGCTTGCCTACATCACCTCAGGCGCTTCTGAATTTAACCTTTGTCGATGCTGACGACATTCCCGACTATGCGGTTGCTCAAATAGCAGCGGCTGTTCAGCAAGGTTTTTTGATTGCTCCCCCCGCTGCGATCGCCGATCCTTTAATGAATGCAAACGGTCTTGCAACCAGAGCACAAGTCGCAGCGGCCTTATGTGAAATCAAGTTTGAAAACGCTGGCATTCCGGCAACCTATGTGGCCCAACCCGCTACAGAGCCGCCAGCCGCGCCAGATATAGCGCTGGCGGCAACCTGCATCAACGAAACGGCTGGCTATAGCGTTCGCTATCCAGAAGACTGGCAGACAAATGACGGTGATGTAACTCAGGTTTGCCAAGCGTTTGACCCCAGTGAAATCACGCTGCCTGAGCGAGCAGAAAGCTTTGATGAAGCGGTTCTCATTCGAGTAGATGCTATTGCCTTTGATCGCATTATCGCCAACGAAAACATTGCCGAACGGATAATCTCGCAACGGTTTATCACTATTGCCGGACAGCAGGCACTGGTGAGCGAAGGAGAATCCACGGGGCAAGGACTTTTACCAGCAGGCATTCGTTCATACCGTTATGTGGTGGATTGGGGCGATCGCATTTTGGTAGGTTCGACTTATGACATTGCCACCCAACAATATGAGCGCAACAAGCAAGTACTAGCAGCTATGATGAACAGCCTGCAACGGCTGCCTTAAGCCGTCGGCAATCCCTAAAGAACGAATCGTGGATAGCCATTGAAATTTTGCTGCTAGCGTTTTTAGGCTTGTGATGAGTCCCCTACCGCCTAGTTACTCAAAGGCCATTGCAGTTGTAGCCCCTAGCGTTGAGGTTTTTAAAGAGTGCTAAAAGCCCCTGACAGAAACGTTTTTATTCTGCCCTCTGCCTTTGGCCTTCTGCCCTTAACTTTGGCTTCGCCGCCGCCAAAAACAGCCGAAAAAGTCAATTTCTCGCTGCATGGCTGCTAGCGTCTGTTGATTTTCAGCAGCAGTTTGGTCGTACCACTGGCAGTAAGCTTCCAAATCTTCGCGGTAGGCTACTTCTTGCCGAAATTCTATAGCCCATTGCTGGAGTTCAAAGGCTTTGGCAGCGGGCCGTACTTCAGCCGAATTAGGCATTGAGAGCGGATCAAGCATCAGTTAAAGCCAGCCTTTGAGGCGATAAACACCCATACCGATGTATTCCTTAAGAGCCCGCGTCAAATATTCTAGCGGCTCAGCATCAGGAATTAAGCTCAGCACTCTTCCCTCCGGGGTGGTGCTATTTTCCTGTAGCGTTTGCTCTGTGATCACAAAGTCTACAGGAGCCGGAATGGCCTCAATATTTTGCTTTTGAAAAATTAAAAGCGATCGCGGCATGTGAATTGCCGAAGTCACCAGCAAAACCCGGTTGATCCGCTGAGCCTGCAAAATTCGCTTGACGTTCACTGCGTTTTCGTAAGTATTGAGCGATGTTGGATCTTCAAAAATTGCCTGGTTGGGCACTCCTAGCATTCGCGCTAATTTTGCCATATCAGCCGACTCTGGTGGCCCACCGTCTTTCCAGTCAATCCGCCCACCGCTCAAAATCAGCACTGGCGCTTTGCCTGCCAAAAACAGTCTGGCTCCATAAATCACGCGATCGCCCGCTTCAGAAACCTCTACCCACGGTCGCGGGGGAATCGCAGGGTAAACACTCCCTCCCAACACAACAATCGCTTCCGCCGTGGGCAGCTCAGCCGCTGGTAGATATCGCCATTCCAGCGATCGCACCAGGCTATCAGCCACCCAGCGATTGCCCCCCAAACTCAGCAGCAGCAAAGCTAAAGCGATCGCGGCAGCAGCCCAGCGAGGACGACGCCACAGCAAGATTAAAGCGCTCAGCAACAGCAAGCAAGCCAAACCCAGTGGGTAAACAAACAGCGGCAGTAGCTTAGAAAGAAATACAAACATCAGCGGGGTCGGCGTCGCATCCGGCGAGGTCGTTGGCTACGCTGTAGCTCACGGCTACCAAACGGCAAGCGTAAACGGCTAGAACGTTCCCGTAGGCGCTGCTGCATCCGCTTGAGCGGATTTTCTGCCTCAGCGGTTGGCACGCCTCCCGGCGTTTGCCACCAGGCCGAAACCAGACCCCCCGCGACCCCCCCTATCGCCCCAAACAAAATGCTGGGCACAATCGGGTAGCCCACGACTAGCAATCCCAGCAAAAAGGTTAGCCAAATTTTGAGTCCGGCTGGAATGGCCTTATCAACCATGACACGCTCCGCAGCCCCACCAATCAACCTGCATCGTTCAATATCTGCGTTGGTTCTTTGCCTAGTTTAGGCGATCGCCTTTAGCTGAGGCGTGAGATCCTGGGTTGTATCAATAGTCTTTACATAAATCTGCTCAGCATGGCTAAACGGCTCCATTCTCTGTTGAGCGAGAACTGCCGGGGTCGCATCTGCAATATCCCCTGTGCGCTGCTGCAGCCGCTGCTGCATCACTGCTGGAGGAATATCACAGTACAAAATTTGCAGCGGTATGTCTTTCGCCTCAGCCTGTTCGATTACCGCTTGCCGCATAGCTTGCCGATCGTACTTGGCGTCTAACACTACCGGATAGCCACGCTTGGCTAAACGAATGCCGAGATCTAGCAATCGAGCATAGGTTTTCTGGCTCATTTCAGGCGTATAAATGGCATCGCTGCCTTTTGCCGCCAAAGGTACTCCAGCCAAATGCTTACGCACCGCGTCAGAGCGGATATGAATGGCTCCTATCTGCTGGGCGAGCTGTCGGGCTGTCGTTGTTTTGCCGGAACCTGACAACCCTGACATGACAAAGATCTGTCCTTGCTGCGGCTGGGTATAAGCCCACGCCAGACGATAGTAAGGGGCAGCTTTACGGCTGGCTTTGGTCTTTTCTGCCGCCAAAACCGACGGGTCATTTAAGAGAAAAGAAGTTACTTTAGCCCTGACATAAGACTGGCGGCTGACGTAGAGCGGTAAAATTTCTAACCCTTCCCAATCACCTGTTTGCTCTACATAGTGGTTTAAAAACACCGTACGCAAATCGGGGCGATCGCCCGCTTCTAAATCCATAACGATGTAGGCAATGTCAAACATGACATCGACAAAGCGAAACGGTTCGTTAAACTCAATGCAGTCAAACAAATAGAGCTGATCTTGCCACAGGCAAATATTGTTGAGATGCAGATCGCCGTGACAAGCTCGAATGCGATTTTGGTCAATGCGTTGCTGAAACAAGGCTTGCTCTTGCGCAAAAAATCGATCGGTATAGGCTTGGGTTTGGTCAAACTGCGTTTGGGTTTGAGGCCCGCCGATAAAATCGGTGGTTTGCGCATAATTTTCGTCAATAGAAGCCCGAATCTGAGCGACCTCGCCAAAACCACGAATATAGTCATTGGTTTCGGCCTCAGTATGAAACTCAGCGATCGCCTGAGCTAGCCTTTGCAGCAATTCTGCCGTCAACGCTCCCTGCTCAAATAAGTGGCTAAGCAAAGCTGATTGCGGAAACTGCCGCATCTTAACGGCATACTCAACCGCTTCCCCCTCACCTAACTGAAAGCGATCGCCCGTTTTGCCAATAGACACCACTTCTAAATAAATCGGTGCTGCCGCCCGCCGATTTAGCCGTAGCTCTTCCTGGCAAAAGTGCTGACGTTTTTCCAGCGTAGAGTAGTCTAAAAAGCCAAAATTTACATTTTTCTTCAGCTTGTAAGCAAACTCGCCTGTCAGCAGCACGTAAGAAACGTGAGTTTGAACCAGCTCAATTGGCACCTGCACCGGATGAGGATAAAACTCCGGCTGCAGCATTTGCTGAATCAGAGGCGGTAAAGCAGCGTCAACCATAGTTTTCAAAAACCTATCAGCAAAAAGCCAGGGACACTATCCCTGGCTTATCTATTTCGTCAGCCTAACAGAGAAAGCGCTTTCTATTCGGCGACATCCGCTTTGGCTGGCTCAGCTTCCGGCTGAATAGCAAGGTCTACTAGTTCCGGCTCTTCTTCCGGTTCAGCGCTGACCGTCGGCGCTAATACCGATACAACCGACTTTTCGGATTCAGCTACGGCAACAACACCCGCTGGTAAAACTAAATCGCCCACTCGTAAAATATCGCCTACTCCCAGGTTTGAAACATTAATCTCAATACTTTCAGGGATAGCGTCTGGAGGGCACTTGATAGCCAACTCGTTAATCAGCGTATCTAGCGTGCCGCCTTCGTTGGTGACGCCTTTAGCTTCGCCTGTGTAGCTCAGTGGTACAACCACTTCAACCTCATCTTGAGCCGCCACTGAAAAGAAGCTGATGTGGTGGATGGTGTTTTTCCACGGGTGAGTTTGCACCTCTCGTAGCAGCGCCTTGCCGCTCCAAGACAGGTCAGGAACTTGAACTGTGACCAACGTATTGTTAATCGCTGCTTGGCGTAGCAGCATGTCTGCTTCTTTAGCATCGACTGTTAGCGCAACCGATTCGGCTCCTTTGTGACCATAGAGAACCGCTGGTAAACGCCCTTCTCGCCGGATTGCCTTAGGATTTTGAGAAAAGTCTCGTTTTTGACATTGAATTGACAGATCCATAGGAATTACTCGTGTTTTCTAGAAGAGTGGTAAACAAATTTATTGGGCAAATCGGTCAGCGGCTAGACAAGCGATCGCGGCTGATCGCAGCTTTAAACCTTTAAGCTACTTGAGGGGTGCCGTTCTCAAATAGCAAAGCACGTTTAGGGCCGTGGATGGGATCTTCAACAATGATGGTCTGGTCGCGACTTGCCCCTAAAGACACAATAGCGATCGGCACTTCCATCAGTTCGGCTAAAAACTTAAGATAAGCTAGGGCTTGCTTGGGTAAATCTTCCAGCGAACGGCAGTTGGCCGTTGACTGCTTCCACCCTGGCAGCGTCT
The DNA here is from genome assembly GCF_052168255.1 of Almyronema sp. NCBI lineage: Bacteria > Bacillati > Cyanobacteriota > Cyanophyceae > Nodosilineales > Nodosilineaceae > Almyronema > Almyronema sp. The sequence goes on from NZ_JBQLZL010000116.1 coordinate 20,967, forward strand.
TGTAAATGGGCCGAGACTGCGCTAGCTGACGAGCGCTCACCGGAAAATCTCGGCATTGCTGGCCTTCAATCTCGTAAGCCACGCAAACTTGAATTTCGTCAAGCTCGTCAAGCACATCTAGCTTGGTAATCGCCAAGCAGTCTAAGCCGTTAATGCGAACTGCATAGCGACCAATCACGGCATCAAACCAGCCACAGCGACGCTTGCGCCCGGTTGTTGTGCCAAACTCAGCCCCGCGATCGCATAGCAACTGCCCCATTTCGCCGTGTAGCTCAGTAGGAAATGGCCCCTCGCCTACACGCGTGGTGTAAGCTTTGGCAACGCCAATCACGCGATCGATCATCGTTGGGCCAATGCCTGAGCCAATACATGCTCCCCCCGCTACTGGGTTAGACGATGTCACGTAGGGATAGGTACCGTGATCTAGATCGAGTAGCGTTCCCTGCGCCCCTTCAAACAGGATGTTCTTCCGTTTTTGAATAGCGTTATAAATCAGCAGCGAACTATCGACAACATGAGGCCGCAACCGCTCGGCATACTCATGATATTCGTCAAAGACAACCTGTGGGTCTAGAGGCGGCAGATTATATAGCTTCTCTAAAACAATGTTTTTATAGTTAATCGTCCATTCCAACTGCTCTCGAAACGTCTCGGCATTCATCAAGTCGATGATTCTTAGCCCTGTGCGCTCCGATTTGTCGGCGTAAGTTGGGCCAATTCCCCGCTTGGTGGTGCCAATTTTTTGGTTACCGCGACGTTCTTCGGCAGCTTGATCAAGCAGGCGATGATAAGGCAGGGTGACGTGAGCCGTCTCAGAAATAAATAAGTTATTCGTCGAGATTCCTAATTGATCTAACTTATCGAGTTCTGCAATCAGCGCCTTCGGATCAATCACCGTGCCACTGCCAATAACGCACTGAGTTTCTGGATATAAAATGCCAGAGGGCGTTAGGTGCAGCTTAAAGGTCTGATCTTTAACCACGACGGTATGCCCTGCGTTGACGCCGCCTTGGTAGCGTACAACGACATCCGCCGAATTGCTGAGCAAATCGGTTATTTTGCCTTTGCCCTCATCGCCCCACTGGGCGCCGATTACGATAACGTTTGCCAAGAGTTTTTAAGGAGCTAGCGTTCACACAAATCACCATTATCGGCAGCAAAAGCGATCTTCGTCAACTTATTCTTTTAACTTTTCTTAGCGATCGCGGCCAAAACGCAGCAAGCCTCCGAACTTTTGCGAGTTCAATGGCTCTGATAACTCTCAGCCGCTAGTTCCGGCAGGCAAAGAGTGAAGATAGCCTGAGGAGGCTGCTAAAACTCAGACCTGACGCGCCTCAGTTTATTCGTTATTTAAGTTGTTAGCCCCAAAGTCTATAGACTGTTTGAAAAAGATTCAACGGCTTTTAGCGCAAGCATCTCAGCCGCAAGAAGCCATTCACTTGATTGACGGCTGCTAATTGAGTCCTGAATTTCTATCACCAGATTGAGAAAATTACGCTACAACAGATCAATTACAATTTAATAATTTTTAACCTTAAATCCTAAATTCTACTGAGGTGATCTATGACACTTTATGCTGAACTGCACCGTCACCTGGGGGGTTCTGTGGTTCCCCGGATTCTTTGGCGCTATTTTCAACGCAATCGTCCCGATATTTCCAGTCAGTTTGCCGCTTATGACGCTTTCGAAGACTTCTATACCCGTCCCCGTAAAACGCTAGAAGAGTATCTCGAACTGCACACATTAGTAGAAAGCGTACAAACTCAAGAAGCGCTGCCTTACTTTATTTATCGCTTGATTCGAGGCGCTTACATTTTTGAGAACTTGGCGTATCTAGAGCTACGCTATACGCCCTACCTGCGAACACCTGAGCATTTGCCCCAGAACGAGCGGATCGAAAAAATGGCCGAAATCGTTGAAACGGTCGGTCGAGCCAGCCAGCAAACGGAGTATCCGGTCGTAACCCGCCAGATTCTTTGTATGCACTCTAAATTGCCAGGTGAAGTCAACCGCGCCATCGTTGACTTGGCAGCGCAATATCCTGAGTATGTTTGTGCTGTTGACCTTGCGGGTGGCGATGCTCAGTACCGCGATCGCCTTGATGAACTGGTAAGCCTCTATGCCCATGCCCAGTCTCTAGGCATCAATACAACTGGGCACCTCTACGAAACCACGGAAGGTTGCTACCCTGAACTACTGCCTTATCTGATGCGAATTGGGCATGGCATCCAGATTCCGCTACGGCATCCTGAGTTGCTTAAAGAGGTAGCAGCCCGAGGGCAGTGTCTAGAAGTTTGCCCAACGACTTATCTAAAGACAGGCACCCTGCAAGAAATTCGCCAGCTCAAGACCGTTTTCGATCGCTGCTTTGACGCTGGAGTTGACATTGCTATTTGTACAGATAACGCAGGTTTACACAACGTGCGGTTGCCGTTTGAATACGAAACGCTGCTCACCCAGGATGTGATTGGCTTTGATGGCTTGCAGGCTTGTCAGGAAGCGGCTTTTCGCCATGCCTTTGCTTGGCCTCACAATTCCCAACCCTCATCAATGCTTTCAGCGCTGCTGCGCCGAACTCGCTTGCCCCGTGCAGAAGCAGAAACCGTTGAAGCCCCCTCCGGATTGATCAACCAGGCTTGGTTTCAGTAGCGATCGCTCAGCCTCTGTTGTCTGCCAACTTAGCTAAGGGTGTCGTCGTAGAGGCACCCTAAAAAACATTTTGAACGGTCAAATAATGCTGCCATAATGAAAAAGTTTTGATATTTTAACGAAACCGATCAGCGTCATGCGAACCCACTATTGCGGTCATCTGCGAGCGGAACATATTGGAGAAACCGTCACCCTCTTTGGCTGGGTAGACCGTCGCCGCGATCATGGGGGCGTTATTTTTCTAGATCTGCGCGATCGCAGTGGCATTGTGCAAATTGTCAGCGATCCAGAGCGCACACCTGATTCCTATTCGCTGGCCGAACAGGTACGCAACGAGTACGTTATCAAAGTGGTGGGTCGCGTCAGTCAGCGTCCGCCAGAATCTCTCAATCCTAAGCTGCCGACCGGGCAGGTCGAAATCTACGCTGACCAGATTGAACTGCTCAACGAAGTCCGCAAACAGATGCCGTTTCAAGTTTCAACGGCTGAGCAAGAGCCTGTGCGCGAAGAGTTGCGGCTACGCTATCGCTATCTAGACTTGCGGCGAGAGCGCATGAGCCAGAATTTGCAATTGCGTCACCGGGTTAACCGGGCTATTCGCCGCTTTTTAGAAGATGAAGAAGGCTTTGTTGAAGTTGAAACGCCCATTCTGACGCGATCTACACCAGAAGGCGCGCGCGATTACCTGGTGCCTTCACGCGTTAACCCCAGCGAGTGGTATGCCCTGCCGCAGTCGCCCCAGCTTTTTAAGCAACTGCTGATGGTGTCAGGTATAGATCGTTACTACCAAATTGCTCGTTGCTTTCGAGATGAAGACCTCAGAGCCGATCGCCAGCCAGAGTTCACCCAGCTCGATATGGAAATGAGCTTTATGACTCAGGCCGAAATTCTAGAACTGAACGAAAGGCTGGTTTGCCATATCTTCAAAACAGTCAAAGGGGTTGAGGTGCCGCGCCCTTTCCCTCGTTTAACCTACGCTGAAGCGATGGATCGCTACGGAACAGACAAGCCTGATACCCGCTATGCTTTGGAGCTTGTCAATGTTTCTGACTTGGTGGCTGACTCTGGGTTTAAGGTCTTTTCTGGCGCTGTCAAAAATGGCGGCTTAGTTAAAGTGCTGCCCATTCCGGGGGGCAACGAAGTCATTTCTAACGTTCGGATTAAGCCCGGTGGCGATCTCTTTAAGATTGCGGCTGAGGCTGGGGCTAAAGGATTGGCCTATATTCGAGTTCGCAATGGCGATATTGATACTATCGGTGCGATTAAAGACAACCTCAGTGAGGCTCAAAAACAGCAGATTCTAGAACGCTCAGGCGCGACTGACGGGCATCTGCTGCTTTTCTGCGCTGATGCGGCAGAAGTGGTCAACGCCACGTTAGATCGGCTGCGACAGGCGATCGCCCAAGAAATGAAGCTGATCCCCGCCGAGCAAACCAATTTACTGTGGGTGACTGAGTTTCCGATGTTTGAATGGAACGCTGACGAAAAGCGCTTAGAAGCGCTACATCACCCCTTCACCGCCCCTTACCCCGAAGACCAAAGCGACTTGAAGACGGCTCGCGCGCAAGCCTATGACCTGGTGTACAACGGCTACGAAGTCGGCGGGGGTAGCCTGCGAATTTATCAGCCAGACTTACAGCAGCAGGTTTTTGAAGCTATTGGCTTATCGGCGGCAGAAACCCACGACAAATTTGGCTTTTTGCTAGAAGCCTTCGAGTATGGCACACCGCCCCACGGTGGTATTGCCTACGGACTCGATCGCCTGGTAATGCTCTTAGCGGGCGAAGACTCGATTCGAGACGCGATCGCCTTTCCAAAAACGCAGCAAGCCCGCTGTCTGTTGACAGATGCTCCTTCTAAAGTAGATACCCGACAGCTCAAAGAACTTCACGTCGCCTCGACCTACAAACCCAAGCCTAAAGATAGTTAATACCGTCATGATTCAAGTTATTCGGCCTTTGCATGTCGCTGTCTTGGTCAGTGATCTGGCGAAGGCCGAGGCTTTTTATGGAGATTTGCTAGGGTTGCCCCAGGTTGAGCGATCGCTCAATTTCTCCGGTACCTGGTATCAAGTCGGCGAGGTGCAAATTCATCTCATCCTGGCTGAGACGCCGCCAAGTACGCTCGTCAATCCCCAAAAGTGGGGTCGCAATCCTCACCTAGTCTTGGCGATCGCTGACTTACAGACAGCCCAGTCTGCTTTGAACGCTGCGGGTTTGCCTTATCAGCTCAGCGCTTCTGGGCGAGCCGCTTTGTTTGTGCGCGATCCAGATGGCAACATCGTTGAACTGAGCCAAGCGTAAGTCCGACAATCTTCAAAGCCAGTTGTCATTTTGACCAGCCAGTCTGGGCAGACTGGACATAAATGCTCCCTGGCTTTTTAAGTCGAAAATGATGATTGTAGATACCTCAAAACAGCAGCGCCAATCTCAAAAGCCCAAAATGCTGGTTGTCGATGACGAACCTGACAACCTCGATTTGCTCTATCGTACTTTTCGCCGTAGCTTTCAAGTTTTGCGGGCAGAGAGTGGGCAAGAAGCGCTGACGTTACTGGCAGACTGTGGCGAGGTCGCAGTGATCATCTCTGACCAGCGGATGCCGGAAATGAAAGGAACTGAGTTTCTAAGCAAAACCGTATCCGACTTTCCCGATACGATGCGCATTATCCTAACCGGGTTTACTGATGTCGAAGACCTGGTTGAAGCCATCAATGCTGGACAGGTTTACCGATATATCACTAAGCCTTGGGATCCCGATGAGCTTAAAGATGTGGTACATCGGGCTGCCGAAACCTATGAACTCATGCGGCAGCGTAATCAAGAGCTGCTGGAATCGCGGCAGCAAACTCAGTTGATGCTCAACATTATTGAGTTAGTCAATAAAACTCAATCTCCGGCTGCAATGCTGCCCCCCCTGGCACAAGCCTTGCGTCAGTCTTTAGAAGCTAGTAGCTGCGAAGTGTTTCTGATGGCTGACGAAAGCTCTATTGGTGATCAGGGTAGCGATGGCGCGTCTGCAGGTCTAGCAGACTCGACTTTAGTGCAAACGGCGATCGCAGAAAAGATCTTGCAGCAACAAACGGCAGATGCCCAAACGCAAGTTGTGCTACCCGCTCTCTATCAACAGCAGCTCGTAGCGCTGATTGCCCTACAGTGGCCGCTATCCCACATTTCTACCGTAGACGCGATCGCTTGGCTAGAAGCTGTTTCTCGGCAAGTAGCGATCGCGATTAAAAGCTTGCAATAAACCTGCTTGAGCATTTCTTTCCGCTAAAGAGTGTGTCAGGATGATCTGCATAGTCTTGCCTAGCGCTATTTATGGATTATTCTGCGGAGTCTGCTTATCTAGGCAATGCCGCTCACATTCGTGATCTATTCAACCGAATTGCTCCGGTTTATGATGCATTCAACCAGCAGCTCAGTTTTGGTCTACACCGAATTTGGAAGCAAATGGCGGTGGATTGGAGCCGAGCCAAGCCGGGAGATACCTGTCTCGATGTGTGCTGCGGTAGTGGCGATTTAGCACTGCTGTTAGGGCAACGAGTTGGCCAAAGCGGCAAAGTTTATGGTGTTGATTTTGCTGCTGCTCAACTGGCGATCGCCCAGCAGCGAGCCAACCAAGTCTGGCCGCCATTGTCCTACCAATGGATAGAAGCAGACGCACTTTCACTGCCGTTTGCAGATGCCTATTTTGACAGCGCCACCATGGGATATGGCTTACGGAACGTTGTCGATATTACAGCCAGTCTAACTGAGCTAAGGCGAGTCCTTAAACCTAACGCGACAGCAGCTATTCTCGACTTTCATCGTCCCGCTAGCGACTGGATGCAGCAGTTCCAGCAGTGGTACCTCAGCACTATCGTTGTCCCCACTGCCAAGCAATATGGCTTAGCATCAGAGTATGCTTACATTAGCCCCAGCCTCGATCGATTCTTGAGTGGTGCCGAACAAGTCACCACAGCATTGCAGGCAGGGTTTGGTCGTGCCGTCCACTATCCAATTGCAGGCGGCATGATGGGAGTCTTAGTCGCAACTCGATGACGCTCACCTGGTCGGATTCACTTTTACTCTTAGGCCCGCCGATTGTTGGCGGTGTGATTGGTTACTTTACCAATGACATTGCCATTAAAATGCTGTTTCGCCCTTATCGGCCCCTCTATTTGTTTGGCCGCAAGCTGCCCTTTACTCCAGGTCTCATTCCCAGCAATCAAGAACGGCTAGCCAACCGCATTGCAGACACCATTATGGGGTCACTCCTTACCCCAGAAGCTTTACAAACCCTGGCTAAACGGCTGCTGCAAACCGAGCGTATTCAAAGTGCTATTGATTGGCTGCTGCGATTGGCACTCGACCAAATTCAAGTTGAAACCCAGGATAAAACGGCTCGTATTTTAGGCAATATTCTCAAAGACTTGTTTGGCCAATCTTTGCCTCGGCTGCTGAAAATTTGGGCCAGACAAGAAGACTTTTTAGAAGCGCAACTCAATCAAATATTTGATCAGGTGCTGCTGGAGTTTCAGTTAACAGACGAGCAGGCCAATCAGCTTTCGCAGTGGATGCTGCAAGGCGTTTTGCCCCCTGATGCCATTCGGCAGCTCATTGTTGATTTTCTCACCGATCGCAATATTCAAGTCATTGACGAAGCTTTTCGGGAAAAGACGAGCGGTACATACTGGGTGGTTGCCAATCTCTTTGGCTTACGCAATTCGCTGATTCGGTTGCGAACGTTTTGCTTAGATGAGCGAGAAGCCAGCAATTTACGCATCGCTGAACTCGTGACGGCTTTAGGGGTACAGGTACGTTTGAAAGAATGGCTGCAAAATTTTTCGCTGCAAAACTTGCCCGTTTCTACGGTTCGGCAGCTACGACGCACGCTGCGTGAAACGGTACGCACCTATGCCCAAACTCACGGAGCTGAGTTGTTGCAGGGGCTGAGCGAATCTATCAACTGGCAAGAACTGGCGATTCAACTGCTCAATCGACTGCAAAAATCTCCAATTATCAGCAGTTCTTTGGGTTTGGTGAGCGAAGAACTCGCGCTCATTTTGGAGCGATACTTAGAACGCGATTTAGAAAAAATTGTTACTCAAGCTATTCCGATTCTAGATATTGACCAGGTGATTATCGATCGCGTCATGGCAACTTCTCCGCGCGATTTAGAAGCCAATATTCAGGGAATTGTGCGCAATGAACTGCAGGCGATCGTCAATTTAGGCGGTATTCTGGGCTTCACCATCGGTTGTTTTCAGGGCATTGTCCTCTTTTTGCAATCCTGAGCTAGGTAAACATGCTAAAAACCGTAAGAGATGCAGCAACGGGCTACCTTCTCTTACGGTTTGGTTCGGGCTAGCGGTTAATCTGAAAAGACACCGCAGTATCACGCTGCCAGCAGGTTTTGCCGCGCCACTGGCTATTTTGGGCAAAAAGTGCGATCGCGTTTAGGCTTACCCAGCTTGCAGGCCGTTAAAGAATCTTCAGATGTCTTTAACCAAAACGGCCAGAAACATAATCACGCGTTTGCTCTTGCTGCGGGTTACTGAAGATTTTCTGGGTGTCATCTACTTCAACCAAATAACCCACTTTTCCACCTTTTTCAGTTGCTTCAGCGTTGAAAAAGGCCGTTTTGTCAGAAACGCGCGAAGCTTGCTGCATGTTGTGGGTAACGATGATGATCGTGTAGTTTTCCTTCAGCTCATGCATTAACTCTTCGATTTTTAGCGTGGAAATGGGATCTAGCGCTGAGCAAGGCTCATCCATCAAAATCACTTCTGGCTCAATGGCGATCGCTCGGGCAATACACAAACGCTGCTGCTGTCCACCAGAGAGCGATAGGCCACTGTCTTGCAGCTTATCTTTAACCTCTTCCCAAAGCGCTGCTCCTTTGAGCGATCGCTCAATTAGCTCGTCCATATCGCCTTGGTAACCGTTGATACGTGCGCCAAAGGCAATATTGTCGTAAATAGACTTGGGAAAAGGATTGGGCTTTTGAAAAACCATACCGATACGACGGCGTAGCTCAATGGGGTCAACCCGCTTGTCGTAAATATCTACGCCACGGTAGGTAATGCGGCCTTTGATATGAGCGCTAGGAATCAGATCGTTGAGGCGGTTAAAGCAGCGAAGTACCGTACTTTTGCCGCAGCCAGAGGGGCCAATAAACGCAGTAATTTTGTTGCCAGGAATCTCTAAATTGACGCCTCGAACGGCCAGGTTGGAGCCATAGTAGTAGCCCGTATCTTGAACATGAAAAACCCGCTCAGTCTCTATAGCTAGGGAAGATTGGGATTGCTGAGATTGCATAGGGAACAGCCTCTTACTGAACAAATGAATGGCAGAATCCTGAAAAACGCGATCGCACGAAAACTAGCGAGAACTTTGGAACTTGTTGCGTAGCCAAATGGCCGTTCCATTCATGACAAGCAGCACAATCATGAGAACGATAATGGCTGAAGCTGCAATGGCATGAAAGCCATCTTGAGGACGCCCAACCCAGCTATAAATTTGAATGGGCATGGCTGTAAAGCTGGATCTAAGCCCATCCAAAGAAAATTCGGGAGCAAAGGGAACAAATGCCGCAGCCCCAACGACAATAAGGGGAGCCGTTTCGCCAATCGCCCGCGAAAGCGCTAAGATTGTTCCCGTCATGATGCCTGGTAGAGCCTGCGGTAATACATGACTGCGAACAGTTTGCCAGCGAGTAGAGCCTAAAGCCATACCTGCTAAGCGCAAACTGTCAGGAACTGCTCTCAATGCCTCGCGCGTTGCCACAATGATGACAGGCAGAATCAGCAAGGCTAGGGTTAAGCCGCCAGACAGGATACTGCGTCCGCCTGTGAGCGGCTCAAAAATGCGGGCAAACACAAACAGACCCAGCAACCCGTAGATAATGGAAGGTACCGCCGCCAAGTTACTAATGTTGATTTCAACAATCTTGGCAAAAAGGTTATCTTTAGCAAATTCTTCTAAGAAAACGCCAGAACCCACCCCAACCGGAAAAGCTACAAGCGCAGTAATTACCAGTAAGTAGACGGTGCTGACTAAAGCAGGCCAAATACCAGCATCCTCAGGTCTACGTGACGGAGAGCTAACAATAAAGTTAAAGTCCAGGGTAGATAGACCCCCTGCCAAAATACCAATCAGCAGCACTACCAGCACAGCAATACCTGTAAAGGTAGCCACCCAGCTAATTGACTTGAAGACCTGGTCAGTGCGATAGCGGCCCTGCAAATTGGGACTAAAGTTCGTTGCTTTGGGTTCTTGTAGCTTAGAACCCTGTTCCGAATCAGCGGGGTTCATTATTCGTATTTCTCCTGGAACCGACGGACAAACCAGAAGCTGAAAACATTCAGCATGAGCGTAATCACAAACAGCGTCATCCCGACTGCAAAGAGAGTCTTAAACTCGATAGAGCCGTAGGGCGCATCTCCGCCCGTTACCTGGACGATAAAAGCTGTCATCGTTTGAACCGCACTGCGCGGATCTAGCGTCAGGGTAGGACTTTGGCCAGCCGCTAGGGTAACAATCATGGTTTCGCCTACTGCCCGGGCTACGCCTAAAACAATCGACGCGACAATACCTGAGAGAGCAGCCGGGAGAACTACACCAGTAATGGTTTCTCGCTTGGTTGCCCCTAATGCATAAGAACCTTGCCGCAAACTCGGTGGGACGGCAAAGATCGCGTCTTCACTCAAAGAGGCAATGGTCGGGAGAATGGCAAATCCTAAAACAATCCCTGCACTCAAAGAGTTAAACGTGGATAGCCCCGGCACAAATGTCTTCAAAAATGGCGTTACCATCAGCAGGGCAAAGTAGCCAAACACAACCGTGGGCACGCCCGCCAGAATTTCTAGGGCTGGCTTTAACCAGGCGCGTAGCGATCGCGGGGCATATTCACTCAAACAAACGGCTGACAGTAGCCCTAGCGGAACGGCTACCAGCAAGCCAATGACTGAGGTTAAGAAGGTGCCACACAGCAGCACAATGATGCCAAACTGAGGATTGGCAAACGTTGGAGACCAGCGAGTCGCGGTAAAAAATTCTAAGGGGGAAACTTCTAAGAAAAACTCAATCGTCTCAAAAACAAGCGTAAAGACAATGCCAATTGTGGTGGCGACTGAAACAAAGGCAAAAGCTCCAAAAATTATAACAATTAGCTTTTGCGTGAGCTTGCTCAATGAGCGATTGGGCTTCCAGCGATCGCTACGAATGCTATCTGAGGGTCTGGGTAAAACGCTGTCTGTCATTTTGACCTTTTGCTTTCTATACAGGCAACTACACCTGGTAACAGCAGCTCCTGGCGGCTTCTTAAGATAACTAGATTTAGAGTCAGAGCTAAGATGCTTAGGCTAGATCTCAGCTCTGACAACCATACGCACTCAGCGCCAGTCAGACGGAATTATTCAGCCGTCTTGACTTCACCTGATTCCACTTTGGCCTGAGCTTCGGAGTAGGCATCGTCAGCTAGAGGAACATAGCCTGTGCCAGCGACGAAGTCTTTGTTTGCTGGATCTAGATAAAAGTCAACAAATGCCTGTACAGCCTCGTTCTCTTCTAGAGCTTGCTTGCTGACGTAAATACGAAGGGGGCGAGAGAGGGGCTCATAGGTACCGTTGAGAACGTCCTCTTCGCTAGGCTCAACACAGCCACTACCCGAGTCAATCGACACTGCCTTCATGTCGTCTTGGTTTTCGTAGTAGTAAGCGTAGCCAAAGTAGCCCAGAGCGTTGGTATCACCCACAACCCCCTGCACCAGAACGTTATCGTCTTCGCTGGCGGTGTAGTCACTGCGGCTAGCGCCTTCTTCACCGTTAACCACTTCGGTGAAGTAGTCAAAGGTACCAGAGTCTGTTCCTGGCCCGTAAAGCACTAGAGGCGCATCTGGGAAGCTGGGGTCAACCTGATTCCAGTTGTTGATGGTACCTTCTGCTTCAGGCCCCCAAATGGTGCTGAGTTGCTCAAGCGTCATACACTCTACCCAGTCGTTGTCAGGGTTGACAACCACCGTTAGCGCATCAGTGGCTACGGGCAGCTCGATCATTTCGATGCCGTTTTCTTGGCAGTTGGCAATTTCTTCCGGACTTACTTCCCGAGAAGCATCCGAAATTTGGGTTTCACCGTTACAGAATTTTTCAAAACCACCGCCTGTTCCAGACGCACCCACGGTAATTTGAACATCAGGATTTGCCCGCTGAAACTCTTCAGCCATTGCCTCAGAGATCGGAAAAACTGTGCTGGAACCGTCAATTGCAATCGACCCGGAAAGTTCAGAACCCCCTGCAGCAGTGGTTGCATCGGTGGGGGTTTCTCCTTCAGTCGTCGTTTCGCCGCCGCCGCAAGCTGCCAAGCCTGCTAGCAAAGCTACCAGAGAAACAGAATAAGCCAAACGCATAGAACGCAAATTGAGAAACATCTAAAAACCTCACTCCCTCACAAAATGCAGAATCTCGCACAATACTCGTGACGCAATCTACACCTTGAACGTAAAGGTCAGGTTAAGATCACACAAAAATCCATCTTAGGTACCACGGAGAGGTTGGCAAAAATGTTCAACCTGCTACGAACATTCCTACTGTAATATTTTTATGCACTACGTGATCTATGACGGCAATTGCAACCTCTGTACCAGCTTGGTGCAGTTGTTAGAGCAGCTAGACCAAGGGCAGCAGTTTCGCTACGTGCCCATGCAAGACACTGAACAACTGAGCCAGTATAAAATTACGCCTGCTGACTGTGAGCAGGGCATGATTTTGCTAGACGCGGCGAATCCGCAGCGCCGCTGGCAGGGGAGCGAAGCCGCTGAAGAGATTGGGCGACGTTTGCCAGTAGGAGAAGTCTTTGTCAATGCTTATCGGGCTTTGCCAGGGTTAAGGTGGATGGGCGATCGCGCCTACGAACAGATTCGGGATAATCGCTATACGTTGTTTGGCAAACGTGCTAGCACCTATGAACCCGCCTATCCTGTTTGTGAAGAGGGTAACTGCGGCACTTGAGCCAGCTAGCGCTGTGGGCTTCAGTTTCCGTTGATCTGCATAGGATTTAGCTGTTTGGGGACATAACCCCCGCTGCTTAAAGCTAGGCGTCAGCGCCAAGCTGGGCAAGCCAGTACGGATAGGCATAAGATGCCAGTTGTTCTAGTGGCGGTAGGTTGGCGGTAACCGATAGCCAGACCAGCGTTAGTCGCAACGCCTGTAAAGACTGTTGCGGATTGCCTTCAGCTTCGAAGCCAACCGTCCACCAGCGCTGATGGTTAGCTTCTAGGCAGGTCAACTCTAAGCTACACCCGCGATCGCCTGGGGGCAGTGCCTCCACGGGAATCACCTGCTCAGCCTGAATTTGGTAAATACGCTGCGATCGCGTTTTTTTCACGCTCACCCAGCCTCCACTTTGCAAATAAGCTTGTAGCGGCGAGTTTTGGCAATCTGCGGCTTCTGCATAACTCCATTTGAGCCAGCGCTCTAGCTGCCCTGTCCAAGTTTCACCTAGCTGGATTTGACCCAGCTCAGCCTGTCGCCATTTCACCTCTAAGTTGCCTTGGCGAAATTTAACCCCCAAAAAAGTGTCATGGGGTAGCACTAGGTAGCAATCTTCTCGCGTGGCTGATGTTGGCCGTACTGAGCCTAAAGCCTCTGAATAAAACCAGTCGGTCAGCGATCGCGGCGGATCGCCTAGCTGGAACCAGCGGATTTCAGTGGTCAGCAGCATAGGTTGTTTAGGCTGATTTTAAGCTTCACCCTTTACCATTAACGTAAACCGCTACCCCTCTTCAATCTATGTCGCAACCCATCGATCTGTACTACTGGCCTACCCCCAACGGCTGGAAAATTAGCATCTGCCTGGAAGAAATGGGGCTAGCCTACAACCCCATCCCGGTTAACATCATGGCGGGAGATCAGTTTCAGCCAGCGTTTCTCAAAATTAGCCCTAACAACAAAATGCCTGCCATTGTTGACCCCGAAGGCCCCGAAGGCCAACCGATGGCGCTGTTTGAGTCAGGGGCAATTTTGCTGTATTTAGCCGACAAAACGGGACAGTTCCTGGCGGAAAATTCGCGCGATCGCTATGCCACGTTGCAATGGCTGATGTTTCAAATGGGCAGCATTGGCCCGATGTTGGGGCAAGCTCATCACTTTCGGCAATATGCCCCGGAAAAAATCGCCTACGCGATCGATCGCTACACCAACGAAGCTACCCGTCTTTATGGCGTTTTAGATAAGCGGCTAGCCGAGGTCGAGTATGTAGCCGGAGATTATTCAATCGCTGATATGGCTATTTTCCCCTGGCTGATCTCTTACGAAAATCAAGGCCAAAATCTAGCCGACTATCCCCACGTGAAACGCTGGTTTGAAGCGATCAACCAACGGCCTGCCGTACAAACAGGCTTGGCGCTGCTGAAAGAAGAACGCAGCCGCATCAAAATGGACGATGCCGCTCGGAAAAATCTGTTTGGGGTGCAATCTAAATAGGTTTTGGCCATACTTGACCCACGCGTGGCGCGAGCGATCGCGCCGTTGTCTAACAGCGCAGCTAGCAGCTAGACCTGCTGGGTTAGATTGGCTAAATACAGGTGAAAGCCATCACCATAATCGTTGATATAGGCCGAGGCAGGCTTGCTCAGCAGCCAAGTCAGGGTCACAATATCTCCAATTGCGCCAGCAGCATTGCTAATCAAAATCAGCAGCAAAGGCGGCAACCATTTTTCGGCGACCAGGGGAATTAGCCCAATGCCCAGCAGCGAAATCAGCAGCAAAGGCGCTACCGTAATCACCAAATGCTGGTTACGCGGAATATACCAGCGAGGAGCCGCTGCAAACGCATAAAGCCCTTTAAAGCCAAATACCGCTCGCTGCCTGGTAAACAACCAGAAAAACAAAGCATGTACCAGCTCATGCAGAACAATGCTGGCAAAAATCAAACCTACCATACCAACCAATACCAGCAGGCTATTGCTGGCGTCTAACCGGACAGTCAGTTCTCCTGCCGACTGTACTTGCTGGCGTAATACGGCGGTTAGCCAGAGAAAAAAGAGCAAACATCCAAAAAATAAAACGATACCCAGCAAATTCAAAGCGATCGCCAGCCGTAGATCTTTTGAAAGATCAAGCGTGGCAACCCGCTTATAATCATCCGGCAAGGTTTGAGTCGGCTTGAGCATCCGCAGCCTTGAACAGCAACACTGCGATCGTAAACATCTAGTTCATTCACTTCACCCGCACTAAGGCAGAGTTTCCCAGGCAAAATCTGGCACAATCACAGAGTTGGCATCGGGTAAGGTGATGTCTCAGTTTCAGCAATTTTTAGCGGCGCTTCAGGCCAAGTATCAGCCGTTGGCGACGGGGCAGTCAGCTAGTTACATTCCAGAGCTAACCAAGGCCAATCCAGACTGGTTCGCCATTAGCGTTGTCACCGTAGACGGGCAGAGCTATGAGGTGGGTGACTTTGAGCAAACTTTTACCATTCAGTCTATTTCTAAAGTCTTTGTCTACGGCATGGTGCTTGAAGATCACGGTCGCGAAGCCCTGTTGCACAAAGTTGGCGTTGAGCCGACAGGTGATCCGTTTAATTCGCTCATTCGCCTTGACGAAGACTCTAAACGCCCCGATAACCCCATGATTAATGCTGGCGCAATCGCCACTACCAGTTTAATTAAAGGCGCTGACCCCACTGAGCGTCTCAATCGGCTAATGGCCATGTTTCGTCGCTATGTGGGACACGAAGTTTTTATCGACATTTCTACGTTTATGTCAGAGCGATCGACGGGGCATCGTAACCGGGCGATGGCTCACCTGATGCTTAACTTTGGCATGATCAACGGAGCCATTGAAGAAGCTCTAGATCTTTACTTTCAGCAATGCTCACTACTGGTTAACTGTCATGATTTAGCTTTAATGGCGGCTACCCTGGCTAATCGCGGCGTTAACCCGGTAACGGGCGAACAGGCCGTTAATCCAGAGTACATACGCGATATTCTCAGCGTTATGTATACCTGTGGCATGTACAACTTTGCCGGAGAATGGGCTTATCGAGTTGGTATTCCAGCTAAAAGCGGCGTTTCGGGCGGTATTTTGGCGGTAGTGCCGAATCAGGCCGGAATTGCCGTTTTTTCACCTTTGTTAGATAAAAATGGCAATAGCGTCCGCGGCTTGCGAGTGTTTGAAGACCTGGCTCAACAATACGGTTTTCACCTGTTTGATTTATCAATGGGGAAGTGTAGCTTTCTGGCGTCTTTGACGGCAG
Organism: Almyronema sp.; assembly: GCF_052168255.1. Taxonomy (NCBI): domain Bacteria; kingdom Bacillati; phylum Cyanobacteriota; class Cyanophyceae; order Nodosilineales; family Nodosilineaceae; genus Almyronema; species Almyronema sp. Next base: position 36,848 of record NZ_JBQLZL010000116.1, read on the forward strand.
CGGTTTAGCGGGGCAAGTGGGCTTGGATGGCGGCGGCGAGTTCTTCCGGTTTTTGCGAACCAATCAACAGCGGCTTGCCTTGAAAAAATGCAAGCTCAACGCCGCGATCGCCACTGACGTTGTAGGCATTGCCTTTAAAGCCGAAGCGAATGCCCCAACCGCCATATTCTCGCAGCGGGCGGTAGGTTCTTACCTGGCAACCCTGAATATCGACAAAAGCGATGGTGCGCCGCAGCAAAGGAAAAAACTGAATGTGAATGCCATCGGCTTTTACCTCAGTCACCAGCTTGAGAACATAGAAGAAGTAAAGCAGCGCAACTGCCAGCAAAACGGCGATCGCATTGGCCACCACCAGTGCCGTATCCGACAAAGGAACATTTCCCCAAGGCTGACCCCATACCCTTTGCTGCCACAAGCCGTAGCCAAAGGGCAGCACCCCAGCCGCACTGCTGAGCAACAGCACACCCCAAAGCCATTTTTGCCGAAACTGCTGCACTTCTCGAAACATAGCTTCTCACCCTTTTTTAACCGCTATAGATAGGTTCGTGCCTGCGGCGGTTGCAACTTTGATCGCCAAACTAATTATTTAGGCCACCACCAGCGCCAAAAGGCTAAGCCAGGGTCATTAAGCGCTGAGCGGCAGCGCTTCTAAAGCTTCTAAATAATCATCAAAATGGGCTTTGAAATATAACCACGAGGTCATACTCGCTTGGGGTAGCTTGTGCGTAGGGGCATGGCGAAACGAAGGCATTTGTGTAGCAATTTGCGATCGCAGTAGCGTCGGCAACGCCTCAAAATCAGGCACTTTTTGACCTTGAGCGCTGTAGATCAAATGCCCAGGGCGATCGCCCATTTTCATCCACGGCAGCCAGGGGCCAATACGATCCCAACTCAACAACAATTGAGAAACTTCAGTCACTTCAGGACGCCACAGTTCTGCGGCAGACACGCTCAGCTTAAACAGTTCAATCGCCTGATACACCGGTTGAGGGCTGTAGGGTGCAAACTTTGGTTCTGCTGCTAAAGGATTGGGGTAGTTAAGAAACAAATCAATTACAAAAGTTGCTACCTCATCCCCCACCTGAGCTGAAAATGGCTGAGCAAACCGTCCTTGCACCGGGTCATTGGCAACAGGCAATACCTTTACGGTTTCACCCGTCCAGGGATTTTGCCAATGGTGCAAGCGTTCCCCCGTTTGAGGATCGAGATAATAAGCTAACTCTCGCGATGTAAAGTCCCAAGTTCCCGATTCTGTCGGCAAGCACCGCCCTACATTCATGCCGACCATGTCAAAGAGGTGTTGCCGGGGAGCCTCAGGTTGCCAAGCATAGATAGAACCTTGCCAGGTCAAATATACCTGCTGGGGTAATGTAGAGCAGCGAGCCTTGACCCAATAGAGGGGGTCGAGTTTTTGAAGTTGAATCATAATCGTTCCCCACGAAAGTTGCTAAGCCATTGCGCTTACTGTTTCCTCATCCTGTAGCGGTAAATTCCGGCAAATAACATGCTTTAAATATTTGCCGTACCCAGTTGTCTTTAATCATCAACTGCTTAAGCGCTTCAAACAAATAATCTTGGGCTTCTTCTAAGGTCAGGTTTTCAATCTGCTGCCTTAATACTTGCAATCTAAATTGTTGTTCCATCGTCAATGTATCTGAGTTTTCCATCGTTTCTCCTCGACCTGAGCTAATCAGGGTCTATCTTAAACAAATTTACTGATAAAAAATCTATTTTCAGCCGCTTCTCTCAACGAACTAGCCAAATAAGCAGCCATTTCATCTATCCCTAAGCAGATTTTTGCCTAGCTAAAGTTGTAAATTTAGTCAATTGCTTGTTCATGGCTGTTTTGCTTTAGAACGGGTAGCTAGAAGAACACTTTTTGCTCGATATAGCTTTTGATCGCATTATAACTATCTGGTTATCTCGTTGACATTGAGCGCTCAATATTTAGCAATAACCTACGGGCTAAAGCGTCTCAGCAAAAACCTAGTAGCTCTGAATTGACCAGAAGCTAGACAAGGCCAGCTATGCTGTTTTAGAAAACCAAATTTTATGTAGATTTTGATTGCTTGATAAAAAGGCTTCTAGTAAGTTTTGAGACTAACCATATTTCTAGCTTTATTTTCTGGCTATAGAAAAATAGGGATCAGCTCAAAATAGCGAAAAACCATCTTTTAAGCAGGTCTTTTAAGCGATCGCTAAGCTTTTACAACTAGGCTTCAAAGCTAAATACGGCCATTGCCCAAACTTGAGATAGGCTACCTTTTCTTTTTACAACTTTAGACAGATAACTTTTCACCTCTGGTTGGGCGGCCTTAGAGGTTGCTTGAAAAGTGATCTGCCGTAGCTTTAGACATCTGCCAACCCTTTAAAATGGGGGTTTTAAAAGTCCCCATTTTTAAGCAGAACTTAGGGAGATCTCCACTTTTGCTGCAAAAGACAGGATTTTTCAAATATCTTTTTACTCGCATCTTGTTTGACTTTAAAGTGCTGACATCTCTAAAGACAAACACTTTAAGCAAAGCCAAAACAAATAATTGAGCCTTTAGCAATAAGGAAAACCGTTTTAAGCGACTAAATTGCTCTAAAGCGCTTTCTCAAACCACTCAACATCCCAGTAACGGCCAAACTTACGCCCTACTTCTCGGTAAACCCCTACACTTTTAAAGCCAAATTTTTGGTGTAACGCGATCGAGGCCGGATTGGGCAGCGTGATCCCGGCATAAGCTCGATGAACGTCTTCTGTCGCTAAAGCTGACAAAAGCGTGTGATAAAGCTGCGTACCAATGCCCTGCCCGTGGGCTTTTGGATTTAAATAAACACTGGTTTCAACAGACGTGTCGTAGGCTGCTTTAGAACGTAATTGGCTACTACTCGCGTAGCCTACTACCTCGCCTGCCAGTTCAGCAATAAAAAGCTGATGTCGTCCGGTTTCGCGGTAGTGATTAAACCATTGAGTCCGTTGCTCTACTGTGAAAGGAGCAATATCAAAAGTAATCGTTGTGGTATGAATATAGTGATTATATAAATCTGTAAGAGCGGCGATATCAGCAGTTTTTGGACGACGAATGAGTAAGGTCATAGCAGTATTGAGCAAGTAAGCAGATTAGGCAGAATAGCGGCAAAGTAGAAGCAGCGGGGAAACTATTGGACTTATGCGCCCGTATAGACAGGTTGTTGGCCTATTTGCCTATTGGTTCTAGCTACCCCGTCGCATCTTCTGTTTTAAGCGCAATAATCGGATGGCGATCGCAGTTTTTATTTATTTAATTTAGAAAGACGCTATCCGCAATAGGGTTCGCCTATGGCCAAATTAACCATGACTGTCTCCGATTGGGGACTTTTGCTGTTTCTGTCGCTCCTGTGGGGCGGATCATTCTTTTTTACTGAAATCGCGCTGCGAGAGCTGACCCCTTTAATCTTGGTGTGGAGCCGGGTCAGTTTGGCTGCGATCGCCTTAATCGTTTTCGCCTACGTACGCGGCTATCAGCTCTCTCAGTATCTTCACCTTTGGCGTCGCTTTTTAGTCATGGGCTTGCTCAACAACCTGATCCCCTTCAGCTTAATTGTTTGGGGTCAAACTCAAATTAACAGCAGTCTGGCCGCTATCTTGAATGCAACTACGCCACTGTTTACCGTCGTTTTAGCGCATTTACTCACTCACGATGAGCGGCTAACTTCTAGCCGCCTGTTGGGGGTGCTGCTGGGATTTGCAGGCATTGTTGTGCTGTTGGGGCCAGCGGCTCTCATCGGCTTTAGCCTGAGCAACTTGGGTCAGCTAGCTGTGGTGGCCGCCGCCTGTTGCTATGGGTTTGCGGGCTTATACGGGCGGCAATTTCGCAGCGTCCCTCCCATTGTCACGGGTGCTGGCATGTTAACCTCTACGTCGGTGATGCTGTTACCCCTAGTCGTTAGCCTTACACCCCCCTGGCAGGTACGCTTTAGCGCGCCTACCACCTGGGCCATGATGAGTCTGGCCTTACTGAGTACGGCTCTGGCCTACATTATTTATTTTCGGATTTTGGGTCGAGCTGGCGCGACCAATGTGATGCTGGTGACGTTTTTAATTCCGGTGAGCGCATTGCTGTTGGGAACGCTGCTGCTAGACGAAACCATTGATAGCACGACATTGTTTAGCATGAGCCTGATTTTTGCCGGGTTGGTAGCTGTGGATGGTCGTTTGTTTAGGCATTTTCGCGCTTTTAGTCAGGAGGCCAATGATGACGTCTGAACCCGGTTTAGACTGGCGCTGGCAGGCAGTTTTAGGGCGCGATCGCCAGTATGAGGCTTGCTTTGTCTATGCCGTTGCTTCAACAGGTATTTACTGTCGGCCTACCTGCCCTAGTCGGCGGCCTCGACGCGATCGCGTCAGGTTTTTTGCCTCTGCGATCGCCGCAGAAGCAGCCGGATTTCGCCCTTGCAAACGCTGCCAGCCCCAAAGCCTTCATCCGGCTGACAGTCCAAGTGCTAAAGTTTTGCTGGCCTGCCGCTATTTAGAAGCCCACCGCGATCGCATTCCAGCTTTGCAAGAGTTGGGTGAGCAGGTAGGGCTTAGCCCCAGTCATCTCCAACGTCAGTTCAAAAAAGCCTTAGGCATTTCGCCTTATCAGTATGGGGACGCTTTGCGACGCGATCGGCTTAAGCAAGCGCTCAAATCTTGTTCTAGCGTGACAGCGGCGCTGTATGAAACGGGTTATGGCTCTAGTAGCCGTCTTTATGAAACTGCACTTTCTCAATTAGGGATGACCCCCATGAACTATCAGCAAGGAGCCAAAGATCAAACGATTTCTTATGCGATCGCGCGATCGCCCTTGGGCTACTTACTGGTAGCGGCAACCGAGGTAGGTCTGTGCCATGTGCGTCTCGGCGAGGCACCAGACCCGCTTGAGCAAGAACTACGGCAAGAATTTCCCGCCGCTACGCTACAGCCTCAAGCCGAATTACAAGCATGGATAGAAACCCTAATTGACTATCTATCAGGCAATCAGCCCTGGCCGCAATTGCCCGTTGACGTCAAAGCCACAGCTTTTCAGCGCCAGGTGTGGGAAGCCTTACGCCAAATTCCGGCAGGAACAACGCTGACTTACAGCCAACTAGCCGAAAAGCTAGGTCAGCCCCAGGCAACTCGCGCTGTCGCCCGCGCTTGCGCAACCAATCCTGTTGCCTTGGCTATTCCCTGTCATCGCATTGTGCCAAAGTCGGGCGGGGTCGGTGGCTATCGGTGGGGGGCTGAACGTAAACAGCAGCTTTTAGCATTAGAAAAATTGGAGAAAACAGACAACTCGCAACTCTCCCCCAAAGCTTGACGCCTATTCCCAGCTTGGATGGTGGCTGATTTGCCCGTCTTCTAAATATGTAATGCGATCGGCATAACTGGTAATTCGAGGGTCATGGGTCACAATTAGCACCGTACAGCCCTCTTCTTTGGCTAGATGATGCAGCAGTTCAATGACCGCTTGACCCGTTTGGGAGTCTAAGGCCGCTGTCGGTTCATCTGCCATAATGATCTGCGGATTGCCTGCCAAAGCTCGCGCCACTGCCACCCGTTGCTTTTGCCCACCTGAGAGATCTTGAGGTAGACGGTCAGAGCGATCGGCTAGCCCTACTTGATGTAGTAACTTCATTGCTTGCTGTTTGGCGGCTCGTCCTCGAATACCCTGAATTTCTAGGGATAGCTCTACGTTTTCTAGCGCGGTGAGTGCTGGAAACAGATTAAACCCTTGAAAAATAAAGCCAATATGGTCGCGGCGAAAGCGGGTTAATTCTCGCCGTGACAAGCTGGTAATTTCGTCTCCTAGCAAATAGACCTGGCCTGCTGTAGGGGTCAAAATGCCAGCCAAAATTGAAAGCAACGTTGTTTTACCCGACCCAGAAGGCCCCATCAGTAGCCGAATTTCACCAGGTTCAACCGCTAGATCAACTCCCTTCAGAACGCGAAACTGCTCTAACCCAGAGCGAAAGACCATCTCAATCCCTTTAGCTGCGATCGCCCATTGACTGGCCGCTTGGCCAGGATCAGGCAAATGAGAAGATTCAGGCAAAGGTACCTGAGAATAAGGCATAGATGCAGTTGTCATTCGCTAAACTCTCTTTCAGCCTATCAAACTCTTTCTGTTCAAGGCAGGCCATACTCAAGCCTTAAACACAATCCCTGGATCAACCCGCGTTACCTTTTGAATTGCAAAAAACGCAGATCCCACACACATAAAAATGGTGACGCCTAAAACCCCTACCGCCGACATCGGCGTAATCAAAATCACAATGCCTTGGCTAGCCAACGTCCACGCCCCCAAGCCCCAGCACAGCAGCATACCGGGCACATAGCCCAAAAGCGCCATCCATAGCGCCTGCTCTACAATCACGCTATAGATAGCCCAATCAGAGGCTCCCATCGCCTTGAGGGTACCGAATTCCTTCAAGTGTTCAGCCACCGACGTATACAGAATTTGAGCCACAATTACCATCCCCACAATCACGCCCACCGTAGCGCCCAAGCCCAAAATAAACCCAATGCCTGTGCGATTTTGCCAGTAAGACTGGGTTTGAGCAATCAACTGATCACGCGTAAAGGCGCGAGTACCTGGTAGAGCCTGCTCAAGTCGCTGCTTGGCTGTTTCTAAATCAACGCCTGCCGCAACCTGAACGAGCAAAAAAGTGATGGGAGCATCTGCCCCTAGCTCCGCTGGTGCTGCTGGCGTTTCTGTGGTGGGTGCATCTTGAGACTCGCGCTCGTAAGAGTTGACACAGGTAATGTCGCCGTCGCCCAACTGACACGTTAACCCTGCCGAGAAGCCGGAAGTGGTGTAAGCATTGGCCGTTTCTAAGGAAGCAAAGACAAACTTACTAGAAACTAAGGATTGGGTTCCTGCGGTAATGCCCACTAAGCGAGCGGGCAGCGATCGGATTCTAGCGGTATCGCCAACCTGTGCCAGACCAAACGATCGCAAATTCGCCTTATCGACAATGACGGTGTAAGGTTGCTGCAAAGCCGCGATCGCCTCTGTAGAGACTTCCCCCGGTCTAAAAAGCTGCCCCTCGGGATCAAAGCCAAAAATTCTGAGCGTTGTGAGTTTGCCTTTTTCGGAATACCAGCGCCCAGAGCCAATCATCAAAGCTTCTACCCGCGCAATGCCCTCTACTTGACGAGCCTCTCGTAGCTGTACCAGCGGAAAGGGTTCCGTCAGCTCAAAATTGACAATATTTTCTGACGCCACCCAAATATCCGCACTAGACTGCTCAATGAGCAGCGTCGTTGAGCGAGTGAAGCCTTTTAGAATGCCCGTTTGAATGGTGACTAAGCTGACCGCAAACATAATGCCTGCTTGGGCAACTAATAGCCGAGGCAGATCTTTGAGCAAATTTTTGCGTGCAACAGAAACCATGAGGTGTCAAAAAGCAGAAAACAGCCGCTAATACAGGGGCTAATTCTACTCTAGTGGTTTTCTAGCCAGCAAAAAGCGGTACGAGCCAGTTTATAAACTGCCCAGTCTGCCAAGCAAAACATAACGCTGCAGATTATTAATTACGGGTCAGCCACTTTTGGGCATTGAGCCGCTGAATGACATACAGCACCATGAGGTCTAGCGTGATTCGTCGCTCGTCTCCCATAAACTGCTCAACGGTGCTGGGCTGGCCGCCGCCATCGGCGTAAGAAAAAACTTTCGGCCCTTTGATGTCTTCCTTCAAAAAGGCTACGTTGAACTGACGTTGGCCTTTGTTCCAACGGCCAGTTACCTGCCAGCAGTCAGCCGTTTCTTGTTGGCTGAGAATTTCTAATTTTCGCTTTGCAAAGGCTAAGCTCAAATCGTCTAGCCCTTGCTGCTGTAGGGCTTCTTCGAGCTGCGGTAAATAATCTTGCTGAATAAAGTCTTGAAAGGGCTTTTCTTCAGGGGCGGGCGGTTTTTCTTTTTTGGCCTTTGCTTTAGCGCCGCCTGAAGCTGCTTTTTCAGCATTTTCCCCGGCAGCCTTAGCAGAAGGCTGAGACTGATCTGACTGCTGTTTTTCGTCAGCGTTTGTTGAAGATGACTGTTCTGTAGACTTCTGCTCTTCTGCCATAGCACAATCGGGTTTAACTATCTCAAGTCAGCAGCATGCCTGAACACTCCAGCGATCGCCAGTAGCCAATCGGACATGCCGCTGCACTTGTATAGATTCTAAAGGCAAATGACGCTAACAAAACGCTTGAGCGCCAAGAGCCACCGCTAAAATTGCCAATAAACGTTTAAGCGGGCTGAGGAACGGCTTGCTGGCGGTACCAAGCAACCGTTTGCTGCAAACCCTCTCTAAAATCCGTTTGCGCTTCAAACCCAAAGGCGGCTTTAGCCCGCTGGGTATCGAGGCAGCGACGGGGTTGACCGTTGGGTTTGTCTGTTTCCCAAATGACCTCACCTTCAAACTCCATTACCTCACAAATGAGGTAAACCAGATCGCGAATCGAAATTTCATAACCCGTACCTAAGTTGACAGGTTCGGAATCGCTGTAAGCCTGAGTCGCCATGACAATGCCACGAGCCGCATCTTCAGAATACAAAAACTCACGCGTAGGGCTACCGTCACCCCAAACCGCTAAACGCTTTTGTCCTTCAAGCTGAGCTTCGTGAACTTTGTGAATCAGCGCTGGAATGACGTGAGAACTGCGCGGATCGAAATTGTCTTCAGGGCCGTAGAGGTTAACTGGCAGCAGGTAAATGCCGTCAAAGTTATACTGCTGACGATACGCCTGAAGCTGAACTAGCAAAGCTTTTTTGGCAATACCGTAGGGGGCATTGGTTTCTTCGGGGTAGCCGCTCCAGAGGTCGTCTTCTTTGAAGGGAACAGGCGTGAACTTGGGATAGGCGCAAATTGTGCCGACACAGACAAATTTCTGGACGCCTGCTTCGTAAGCAGCGTGGATGAGCTGTGCCCCCATCATCAGGTTGTCGTAAAATAGCTCGGCTGGCTTTTCCCGATTAAGACCAATACCGCCAACATGAGCTGCAAGGTGAACAATCACATCTTGCTGATCAGCCGCGCGTTGGCAGCTTTCCCACTGGCGCAAATCGCAATCGCGCGATCGCGGTACCGTAATTTTCTGCGGGTCTGCCCCGGCGGCAACGAGCTGAGCGATGACCTGTTTGCCTAAAAATCCGGCTCCGCCCGTTACCAGAATGCGTTTGTTCGTTAAATCTAGAGTATTCATCGGCTTAGAGAATCACGACACGACTGCAAAATAGTCAATGGTTTTGTCACTGGCTAGCCAAGGCCAAAAGCCCTTTCTTTAAACAAAAAGCCTGGAGACGGCACAATGCCAGCTTAAAGAGGCGGCTTGTGTAGCTTCCAGGCTCAAACAATCTCATTGTCAAGGTAGCTGCCAGAACATGGCTACCGCTGACAGATGTTAGGAAAGAATCCCAGCCACATCTCGACGGATGGTGGCGATATCAATATGGTTACCGTTGCCGTTTTCATTGCGCTTGACAGGCAGGCCAATTGCTTCTAAATCAGCTTCAACCATCAGCTTAGTTAGCCCTTCAAAGGTGATGCTAGGCTCCCAACCCAGCTTGGTTTTGGCTTTGCTGGGGTCGCCAATGAGCAGATCTACTTCTGCTGGACGCAAATAGCGGGGGTCGAAGGCCACGTAATCTTCCCAGTTGAGGTTGACGTGGGCAAACGCAACTTCTAAAAATTCTTTGACAGAATGAGTTTCTCCGGTGGCAATGACATAGTCATCCGGCTGGTCTTGTTGCAGCATTAGCCACATAGCTTTGACGTAGTCTTTGGCGTAGCCCCAGTCTCGCTTAGAGTCGAGATTACCCAGATAAAGTTTGTCTTGCTTACCTGCGACGATGCGGGCGATCGCCCGTGTGATTTTGCGGGTGACGAAGGTTTCACCGCGACGAGGCGACTCGTGGTTAAAGAGAATGCCGTTGCAGGCAAACAAATTGTAGGATTCGCGGTAGTTTAGCGTTTGCCAGTGGGCATATACTTTGGCACAGGCATAGGGGCTGCGAGGATAAAAAGGTGTAGTTTCCTTTTGCGGTACATCCTGCACCTTGCCGTACATTTCTGAAGAACCCGCTTGATAGTAGCGAACTTCTAGACCCGTACGCTGCTGATAATCGCGGATGGCCTCAAGCAAGCGCAGGGCACCCATCGCGACAGAATCAACTGTGTATTCAGGAGAGTCAAAGCTGACTCGCACGTGGGATTGAGCACCGAGGTTGTAGACTTCAGCGGGCTGAACTTGCTCTAAGATGCGGCGCATCATGGTGCCGTCAGTTAAATCGCCATAGTGCAAAAACAGCTTGGCATCTTCGCTGTGAGGATCTACATAAATATGATCGATCCGGTCAGTATTAAAGGTCGATGTACGACGAATAATGCCGTGTACTTCATAGCCTTTTTCCAAAAGCAGCTCAGATAAATATGAGCCGTCTTGACCTGTAATACCTGTGATCAGTGCGCGCTTCACTTGCGTCATCTTACTAAGATTCCCTTGTACTTTCTAGACGTAGCTAACTGGCTCTTTTCTCTATATCTGCTCAGATAAAAAGTCCTGATTGCACTGGGAATATGTTGATTACCCCCACAGTGTTTCTCAAGCACTTCTGTTACATCAGAGAAATTACTCAAACCTTTTCACAACGTTACATCGATTTTTCGGACGCTTTATCAAGAAACGATGTTTTGTCTACTAAGACTGCATCAAATTTCTAGGTATAGTGTCCCTTTGAATACACACCATTTGCTGACAAATACCTGCTAATGGGTTGTCATAGCTAGGCTTGAGAAACGATGTAGCAGGTCAACAAGCAGACGATCTTAAGAGTACCCAAGGGCGATCGCCCCGCAACGTAGCCCTCTAAGCTCGGCGATCGCGCTGCAAATCATAAATGGCTTTTTCCCAGCACCACTGCTCTGAGCGGCCAGGATTTTGATCTCGAACGCGATCGACTAATCGCTGGGCGACGGCTCGATTGCCATTTGTTAGACGCAACAGTTCTCGCTGAGTTTGGCGTTGCAAACCCGTTTTATTCGTAGCTGAACGAGGGGGACGATAGCCAGATCGACCCGCACGGCGCGATCGCGTTAGCCAAAAATAAACACTAACCAAAATCACAATCGCGAAGATTAAAGACAGAAAAGACATGGCTTATAGCAAGCAGACGAAACTGGCAAAGGCTGCGAGTTGACTTTTCAGCCGAGCAGGGTTGGCTAAATCAAGCGTCCTCTCTTCCATAAAAGCTTATAAAAGAAATTCTTGCCTCTAGGCAAATGCTGGCGGCAGAGGTTGCAGGTTGACGGCTTCACCCCATAGCGTTGCAAAAACAGATTGAGCCTGCTTAATTTCACCACTGGTCCAAAATTCTTCGCGCCCCGGTAACTGACTCGGATTAAGCAAGTTTTGCACTGCCAAAATATTAGAAAGCTGGCGAGTAACGGCGGCTCCTGTGTCTAATAGGGTGACGTTAGCACCGACGACTTCGTCGAGCAGGGGGCGCAAAAAGGGATAGTGCGTGCAGCCCAGCACCAGCATATCGGCTCCAGCCATCAAAATTGGCTTGGTATATTTTTGGATGAGCGCTCGTGTTACGACGCTGGTGAGATCGCCTTTTTCAACTTGCCGCACCAGATGGGGACAAGCCTGCGTCAAAATGGTAACGCCGGAGCCAAAGCGCTCTAGCAAAGATAAAAACTGCTGACTGGCTAAGGTGGTCGCTGTGGCAATGACGCCTACAACCCCGGTTTGGGTGGCAAGAACGGCAGGTTTGACCGCAGGCTCTATAGCGATGATGGGTATAGGAAAAGTAGCTCGTAAATCAGCAACAGCCGCGACGGTGGCCGTATTGCAGGCGACGACGATGGCTTTGACATTTTGGCTGAGTAAAAACCGGGTGAGTGTGAGCGATCGCTGCTGTAGGTACTCAGGCGGCTTGGTACCGTAAGGAACGTGACCAGAATCAGCGACATAACAAAGGTTTTCGTAAGGTAAGGCCGCTCGAATCGCCCGCAAAACTGATAAACCACCTACCCCAGAGTCAAAAACGCCAATCGGTGCGGAAGGGTTCATAGCGGTTGTGGGCTGTCTGGGTTTTCCTAAATTTTTCGGGATTATAGCCTAATATAGGCTGCGCCTAGAGAGCGATCGCGCTTCAGGCACTTTACCTAAAGTCGGAGTTTTACCGGGTGGGAGAGTCTAAAGATTTTAGACTGTCAACAGGTACAAACTCAATAAAAACCAGTAGGCTCAAAATAGCTTATTTGCGCAGGGAAAGAAATCATGGCAGAGGCGAGTAATGTGCTGGGTGGCAAGCTACAGAGTTGCTGCACTTCTCCAATGACGGGCTATTACCGAGATGGCATGTGTCATACCGGGGCTGGGGATGTGGGGGTGCATGTGGTTTGTGCCCAGATGACGGCAGAATTCTTGCGCTTTACCAAAGCTCAGGGCAATGACTTGAGTACGCCGATGCCGATGTATCAGTTTCCGGGGTTAAAACCGGGCGATCGCTGGTGTTTGTGTGCGGCTCGCTGGAAAGAAGCCTATGACGATGGCGTTGCCCCGCCTGTGGTGCTAGAGGCGACCCATGCAGCCGCGCTGGAGTATGCCTCAATGGATGAGCTAAAGCAGCACGCAGTACCCAGTTAAGTGAATGAGGTATTTTAACGAAACTGTTGCAACAGCCAGCGATTCACAGCACCATCATCCTCATTTTGGCTACGCCGTAACGCTTCTTCAATGATGGACATTGACAAGTCGGGCAACACTGCTGACACCTGAATTTGCCGACTGCCACCATTAGAGATGGCAAAAGCAATAATTTCAACAGCTTCAACATTAACTACCCAGTATTCTTGAACACCTAAGCGCTCGTACAACAGCCGTTTTTGGCCTAAGTCATCGCTCAGCGTTGTGGAGGCTACTTCAATTGCCAAGGTGGGAGAGCCGTATAGATTTACATCTACGGGACTGTTACTCCGAGGAATATTAGGCAGGTCTGAGCCAATGTAAAACGCTATGTCAGGTTGGCACTCTCGTTCGCCTGTCTTGCGAAAGCTGCCATTCGTGATGGATAAAAACGGCAGATTTTTCAAAGTTCCGTATAAGCTGACCACCGAAGCCAGTAGCGAATTATCTCGCCCGTGAGCGAATCCTATCGGCATGGTTTCAATCCTCATCCGTCCCATGTCGTAGTAGCATTGGGCTTTTTCTAATTCGGGGCGCTCGACAATTGCTAAAAATTCTTCCCAGGTGGCAGGTACCCAGGTATCGGTGGTCAAGTTTTGAGGGATTGGTAGGATGTTGACCATTTCAGTTCATCTCTGAATGCTTAAGTCGGTGATGCTCAACTATCGGCTGCCCAAATTTGATCTACGGTGAGTTCGAGCTGGGTTAATTCGATCGCTGCGATCGCTGGTTTCATTTTAGGCGATCGCTTTTTGGCTGTTTTGAAGAATCGGTATTGGCGGGCGATCGCTTTGCGCTTCAATCCTTGCCAGGATCTCTGACTTTTTGAAAAAGTTAGGGTTCTGTATTTTTACGGTAAGGGGGTAAAAATGGGGCGGAATGGATTGAATACGGGGTGTAGAGGGTAAGAGCGGCGACTTTTGAGGATGGCAGCATGGATGAACAGCGGGTTCA